>JANOTH010000250.1:0-21632 GCA_031416275.1 Ferruginibacter sp.
TTTTACTCACTTATGCTTTTACAAATTGCTCCCTATTTTGGTTATTTGGCATCTCTGTTTTTAATAATTGCCTTGCTTGTAAATGGCGATATTAAATTTAGAATTTACAATATACTTGGCACCATCTCTTTCATAATTTACGGAGTTATCTTTAGTGCATGGCCCGTGTTGCTAACCAATGGCATTTTGTTTTTCATTAATGTTTACTATTTACAAAAGCTATATGCGCATAACGAGAATTTTGAGCTAATAGAATTTAATGGAGATGAAATATTGACTTTAAAGTTTTTGCGATTTTATGCTACTGATATTAAAACTTATTTCCCAAATTTTAAAGAAACACAACTTAATGGTAATTTAAACTTCGTTGTGTTAAGAGACCTTGTTATCGCAAACATTTTTAGTGCACAGGTATTGGATAATGGCGATGCAGTAGTAACATTAAATTATACCACCAAAAAATACCGAGACTTTAAGGTTGGTAAATTTATTTTTGAAAAAGAGAAACAGTATTTAATATCTAAAGGTATTAAGAAAATTGTTTATCAAAGTGCTGAAAACAAGAGTCATATACACTACCTAAAAACTTTAGGCTTTACCGCATACGAGAACGGCTTTGTTAAAACGCTGTAGATATTTTATTGACATAAGCATATTTTCAAATATTTTAAGCGTATCTCATCTGCGTAAATCTGAAAAATCTGTGAGCCATATATTGCTCGCTGATTGACGCAAATCTTCACAGATTTGTAAATTCTTGATCTGCGCAAATCTGAAAAATCTGTGAGCTTCATATATTGCTTGTTGGTGACGCTGATTTTCACAGATTTGTTTTCCATTTTTTAATACGTTTCCTATTTAACCTTTGGGAGCTGTTACTAAAACCCACCACCAAATCGTTTATAAAAATTACCTTTGCCCCATGCCCAAATATTTAGATGAATTGAATGAGCCGCAGAGAGAAGCGGTGCTCCACAAGGATGGTCCGATAATGATTATTGCAGGTGCAGGTAGCGGCAAAACCAAAGTACTTACTACACGAATCACACACTTAATGGCGCATCACAATGTTGATGCTTTTAATATACTTGCCCTCACATTTACCAACAAAGCTGCGGCAGAAATGAAGGAAAGGGTAGAGAAAATCCTTGGAAATTCAGAAGCAAGAAACTTATACATAGGAACATTTCATAGTGTGTTTGCACGCATCTTGCGCAGCGAAGCACCCAAGCTTGGCTTCCCAAGCAACTTTACCATTTATGATACTGATGATGCCAAGAGTGTGGTGAAAACAGTTATTAAAGAAATGGAGCTGGATGATAAACAGTATAAACCAAATGTGGTTTACAACAGAATTTCATCTGCCAAAAATGCGCTTGTTGGTCCTGCAGAATATGCCAACGATTATAATTTACAACAGGAAGATGCCCGTGCAAACCGCCCCATGCTCGGGCAAATTTATGATGCCTACAGCAAGCGCTGTTTTAAAAACGGTGCTATGGATTTTGATGACTTGTTGTTTAAAATGTACATCTTATTAAAAAACTTTCCCGAGAGTTTAAGTAAGTACCAGCATAAGTTTAAATATGTAATGATTGATGAGTATCAGGATACAAACACAGCCCAGTACGAAATTGTAAAACTATTGGGCGCTATGCACGAAAATGTTTGTGTGGTGGGCGATGATGCGCAGAGTATTTATAGTTTTAGAGGAGCAACAATCGAAAATATTTTACAGTTTGAAAAAGATTACGATGATGTAAAAGTGGTAAAGCTGGAACAGAATTACCGCAGCACAAAAAATATTTTAAGTGTAGCAAATGAAATTATTGGTAATAACAAAGGGCAGATAGAAAAGAAATTATTTACCGATAATAGCGAAGGTGAAAAGATAAAACTCGTTCGTACCATGACGGATAACGACGAGGGGAAAATGGTTGCAGATGCCATACAGGAAAATAAATTGCGCAACCATTATTTTAACTGGACTTTGCTATTCTATACCGGACAAATGCACAGAGTAGAAGTTTTGAGGAATCGCTAAGGCGAATGGGTATTGCCTATCGCATATACGGTGGTACAAGTTTTTACCAACGCAAAGAAGTTAAAGATTTATTAAGCTATTTGAGAGTAGTCGTAAATCCACGGGATGAGGAGGCTTTGAAGAGGATCATAAATTACCCGGTGAGAGCCATTGGAAAAACTACTATTGACAAAGCTGTGTTGTATGCAAATGAAAATAACCTCAGCATGTGGGATGTTATTTGCAACGCATCTATGTATGGTTTTAAAAGTGGTACGTTAGAGGCAATAGACAACTTTGTAACCATGATAAAAATGTTTCAAAGTGAAATGGGTAAAAAAAATGCATACGATCTTGCATTTTTAGTTGGTAAAAATACAGGTCTTGTAAAAGATTTATTTAATGATAAAACAACAGAAGGTTTAGCTCGTTACGAAAACGTGCAGGAGTTATTAAACTCCATAAAAGAATTTACCGAAACACCCATGAATGAGGAAGATGGCGAAGTCGGTGATAAAAGCTTGGGTGGTTATTTACAGCAAATTGTTTTGCTTACAGATGCGGATAACAACAAAGAAGAAACAGATGTTGTAAAGTTGATGACAATACATGCTGCAAAGGGCTTGGAGTTTCCGGTGGTATTTGTTGGTGGGTTGGAAGAAACACTCTTCCCCAATGCGATGAGCATAAATACTAGGGAAGAACTGGAAGAAGAACGCCGCTTATTTTATGTGGCTATTACCCGTGCAAAACACAAACTGTATTTAAGTTATAGTAATGCACGCTATCGCTTTGGGCAGTTGCAACAAAACGACCCAAGCAGGTTTTTAGATGAAATGCCTGACGTTAATATTGATAAAAGCTATGCCGGCACACCTGCACGCAACAATGCAAACACACCAAGCAACAGAGGTTCAGCATTTGAACGAATGGGCAGAGGGTTTGAAAATACAGGTAACAGTCAAGGCAGCATGTTCACAAAAAAAGAGCCCACAAAACCTTCTTATGCAACGCCTGCACGTCCGCAGGTAAAAGAACATGTACCCACAGCAGATTTTTCAGCAAGCGATACAAGTAGCCTGCAAGCCGGCCAAAAAGTTGAACACATGAAATTTGGTTTTGGTACTGTAGCAAGTATGGAAGGAGCAGCGCATAACCCAATAGCCACCATTAATTTTGAATTGAATGGTGAAAAGAAAATAATGCTGAATTATGCCAAGCTGAGGATTGTAGAATAATTAAAAACGTTTGCATGAAACCGTACATATTAGCAGAAACAAATTGGAAACACGTAAAAGATGAAGATTACGAAGTAGCTATTTTACCATGGGGTGCCACCGAAGCGCATAATTATCATTTACCTTATGCCACCGATAATATTGAGGCCACGGCAATAGCCTCTGAAGCTGCAAGTATAGCATGGGATAAAGGTTCCAGGGTAATCGTGTTGCCTACCATTCCTTTTGGCGTAAACACCGGGCAGGCAGATATAAAGCTGGACATAAATATTTACCCAAGCACCCAGCAGGCCATACTTTCAGATATTATTGAGGTATTAAACAGGCAAAAAATTTACAAGCTGCTTATCGTAAACAGCCATGGTGGTAACGATTTTAAGCAGATAATACGAGAGCTTGGTTTGAAGTTTCCAAAAATGTTTTTAAGTACTTGTAACTGGTTTCAGTCTATGGATAAAACCAAATATTTTACTGAAATGGGCGACCATGCAGATGAGATGGAAACAAGTCTGATATTACATTTAGCCCCGCATCTTGTACTTCCGTTACATGAAGCAGGAAGTGGAAAAGCTAAAAAACCTGTCATTAAAGAGTTTTCAGAAGGGTGGGCATGGGCCGAAAGAAAATGGTCGCAGGTAACAGAAGATACCGGTATTGGTGATCCATCTTTTTCAACAAAAGAAAAAGGAGCAGCTTTTTTTGAGGCAGTTACAAATAAGATGGCAGATTTAATGTGCGCTCTTGCAAAAGCTGATAAGGAGAATTTATACGAATAAGTGTAAAAACTATCATAATTTAAACCATTTTCGGTTATCGATATAAATTGCACTTTACCAATACAACATAATAGAGTAAATTTGCAACTTACATTTTACGTAACAATAAAAGTTTGAACAATGATTAAAACAGGCAACCCCGTAATAAGTATATATACCGAAATGACTCCTAACCCGGAGACCATGAAGTTTGTTGCAAATAAATTACTCTATCCGGGAAAAAGTATAGATTTTCCAGATGAAGAAAGTGCAAAGCCATCTTTGCTAGCGCAGGAACTATTTACCTTCCCCTTTATAAAATCAGTTTTTATAGCAAGCAATTTTGTAACGTTAACCAAAACTGCTGATACTGCCGATTGGCAGGATGTTATACCAACTATTAAGCAGTTTTTAAAAGATTATTTAGAAGAAGGTAAACCTGTGGTGAACGAAGAAGAAATTGCTATTCGCAAAACTGAAAGCACCAATGAAGTAAGTGCAGATGATGATGACGTTGTGAAGCGCATAAAAGAATTGTTAGAAAATTATGTAAAGCCTGCTGTTGAAATGGATGGCGGTGCAATACAATTTAAAAGCTACGAAGCCGGTCGTGTAAATTTAATGATGCAAGGAAGTTGCAGCGGTTGCCCAAGCAGCATGATTACTTTAAAAGCAGGTATAGAAGGTATGATGAAAAGAATGATACCTGAGGTTAAGGAAGTGGTAGCTGAAGCGGAATAATGAAAAAACTAAAAATTTATTGAAGCATTGCATTTATTGCAATGCTTTTTATTGGTGTTCATTCATTTTATTTTCTATGCCACCATGCCCATGCAATTAAAATAAACTGCAACGGAAACAACCGCAACCACGCTCCCCACAAGGGTATACAAATCTCCCTCCCCATGCAACCGCCTTTTTGTATCATATAAATGTGTGCAGGTATAAATGCTATCAACATGGCTATTATTAAATATGCACCTAGTTTTCTTGTAGCAGGTATAGCAACCAAAATGGCAGCAATAATTTCAGCAATACCCGCCAAAATATTTATAACATTGGGGTTAGGTAAATAAGGTGGAATAATTGTATAATAACCTGTAGGATTTACAAAATGATTAATACCCGCACCTGCATATAAAATCACTAACAGAACAAGACTTATTTTTTTAAACATCGGCTAATTGTTATTTACACAATCTACGCATTTGCGCAACACTCAAATTTAGGCGCTACTCCTCTAAAATGAAATAAATGGCGGTTTTAAAACTATTTTCGTAAAAAATTATTCATTTGGATTTTTCAGCAATGTACCATCAGTTTATTGTAGATATTGGCAACACTAGATGGTTTGAATACCTAGCAGTTGCTTCCGGAATTATAAGTGTATGGTATAGCCGAAAGGAAAATGTGCTTGTCTATCCCACAGGACTTGTAAATACAATTATATACATCTACATAAGTTTTAAAGGGCATTTGCTTGGCGAAGCCACTGTAAATTTTTACTACACCATAATGAGTATTACAGGGTGGTATATGTGGACGAAAAAAGACACTAAAAATAATCCTGTACTACACATTACAAAAGCTAGCTCCAAAGAATGGTTAGCTCATCTAACTTTTTTTGCAGTATTTTATGTATCATTCTTTGCAGCGCTAACTTATTTTAAAAAAATGTTTTTCGATGGAGTAATTCCGTGGGCAGATGCATTGGCAAGTGCAACTGCATTTACTGGTATGTGGCTAATGGTAAAAAAGAAAGTAGAAAGCTGGTATTGGTGGATAGCAACAAACATAGCATCTATACCATTGTACTTTGTGAAGCACTATGTGTTTACGAGCGTTTACTATTTTGTGCTGCTAATATTGGCGGTTTTGGGTTTATTTGCCTGGCTAAAAAAATACAATGCTGCTAACCCTGCTTTAAGGACCTGAAGAGTACTTATCTGCACATTTTTTCAATGCTATCTTTTATATATTTTCGTTAGATAATAGCTTTATATGGCGCTAACCCTTACTTATTGTCAAGCAATTCCTTTTATGAAAGAGAAGAATTTTGACGTACATAAAAATTACCACGATAACTTATATGGCTTTCCTATAGCAAATGATGATGAACTCTTTTGCAGGCTTGTGTTAGAAATAAACCAAGCGGGTCTTAGCTGGACTACCATTTTACACAAAGAACAAAATTTTAGAAAAGCCTACAGTAATTTCAGCATCAAAAAAGTTGCCGCCTATAAAGAGACTGATATAAACAGACTTTTAAATGATGCAGGAATTATTAGAAATAAACTAAAAGTTTATGCAGCTGTACACAATGCAAATGAAATTTTAAAATTGCAAAAAGAATACGGGTCGTTTAAAAATTGGCTCAATATGCATCACCCGCTAACCAAAGATGAATGGGTGAATTTATTTAAATCGACATTTCGATTTACTGGTGGTGAAATTGTAAATGAATTTTTAATGAGCAGTGGGTATTTACCGGGTGCGCATGATGAGGAATGTCCTATTTATAAAAAAATATTATCGCAAAAACCTGCATGGAAAAAAGTAAAAAAAAAATAGTGGTAATTGGTCCAGAGAGTACGGGCAAAAGTTCGCTTTGTGAGGCACTTGCTAAACATTATGAAACAATATGGGTAAAAGAATTTGCACGTGAATACTTAGAGACAAACGGTACCAATTATACATTTGAAAATCTGTATGATATAGCTTTAGGACAAATTAATGAAGAAGATGAAGCTATGAAAATGCTTTTTACCACAAAGGCAGCTAAGCCCTCACCGCTTTTTATAGATACAGATTTGTATGTAATAAAAGTATGGAGCGAGTTTGTATTTAATAAATGCGACAATAGAATACTTACTGAAATTACAAAACGTGAGTACGACTTATACTTACTTTGCGATGTTGATTTACCATGGGTACAAGATAACCTGCGGGAATATCCTGATGTAAAAGTGAGACAAAAACTTTTTCACTATTACAAAGAAGAAATGACGGCTCAAAAGACAGCGTGGAAAATTATAAAAGGGAACTACCAAGAACGTATTGATGCTGCAATAAGATTTACAGATGAAATTATGCAATAGCAGAAATCTGTTTTATCTTTCATTCCAATAATTGTATATTCAATAAAATTGTTCACTAGAAATGGCAGCATCTGATTACGATAATTATAGTAGAGAACAATTGCTTTCATTGATTAAAAATGCAGATGCAAAAAAGCATTATGGCTTGGTGTGGGAAGAAGATAAAGTGCCTGAAAACGTAGTTACTGAATGTTTAGAAAAGATTCCCGTTTTAAAAGAGATAAAGAAGAAAAATGTTAATACGGATGGCAATCTCCCTCAAAATATTTTAATTGAAGGAGATAATTACCATGCATTAAAAGTGCTAAATGAAACCCACAAAGGCACCATAGACCTTATCTACATTGATCCTCCCTACAATACAGGTAAGAAGGAAGACTTTATGTACAATGATAAATACGTTGATATAGATGACAGTTATCGCCACAGCAAATGGCTATCATTTATGCATAAAAGACTAACCTTAGCTGCAACATTATTAAACAAAAAAGGAGCAATATTTATTTCGATAGACGATACTGAAATAGCGCAATTAAAAATTTTATGTAATCAAATTTTTGGAGAAGATAATTTTGTTGCACAATTTATCAGGAAAAATAAAACGGGTTCGGGGCACGACAGTACACAGGTTGCAATAGAGTTTGATTATATGTTGTGTTATGCAAAAAATAAAACTGCATTAAAATTTGAAAAACAAATTTTAGATGTAGAGAACGACCCAAAATATAAATTAGAAGATGAGCATGTTAAGCACAGAGGTAAATACTATTTAAGAGACCTGGATTATAAAGGTTCCTATAGCCCATCGTTGGATTATAAATTAAGGATGCCAGATGGAAGTATAAGTTTATCGGGTGGTAAAATAGGTAAGCCCAATACCTGGCGGTGGAGTAAAGAAAAAGTTGAATGGGGAAAAGCAAATGATTTTATTGTATTTAAAAAAGTAAAAGAAAAATGGAAAGCCTACATAAAGCAATACCAGTTTGTAGATAATGTAAATAATAAAAGAGAAAGAAAACTTCCATACCGTGCTATACTCGAATTTTTAAATGCAGAAGGAAGCAGGGAATTAAATAATGTAGTGCCGCAAAATAATTTTAGGTTTCCAAAACCTGTTGGTCTTATTCAATTCTGCATAAAACTATTTGCTGATAAAAATATTACCGTGCTCGATTTCTTTGCAGGTTCAGGCACAACAGGTCATGCTGTGTTGCAGACTAATGAAGCTGATGGTGGCAACAGAAAATTTATTTTGTGCACTAATAACGAAAACAATATTTGCGAAACTGTCACTTATCCACGCATAAAAAATTTAATAAGGGGCTATACCATAAACAGTAAAAAAATAAATGGCATTAAGGCTAATCTTCAGTACTACCAAACAGCTTTTAAATAACTTTCTTAACTATTGATAACAAACCATGATAGTATTTGTATTGCTTTAACTGATGATGAAATAAAATCAGTAATGGAAAAAGCAAAAGCACAACTTTTTATTTCTAAAAGAGATAATCTCCGCAATAGGCATGCAAACATTCAATATGATTGTATTGTACGAGGTTATATTGGTGAATTTGCTATTACAAAATGGGCGAATAAACAGGGGATTTTTTTTGACAATATTAATTACAGACCCGATGGTGAAAATATTGATGTTGATTTTTTATATAAAGGCAAGAATATAGAATTAAAAACTTCTCTTATTCCAGATATAGATTATACCATTGAAAAAGCTGTTGAAAAGAGGGATATTAAACTGATAAAAAGAGAAGAGGGAATTGAAAATTTAAAAGGAGATGTGCACCTGCAGATTTTTTTTAACCAACGTAGATTGGCAAAAGATGAGTGGCTTGCAGAACGTATTATTGATATAGAAGAAGCAGGTATTGATGAATTGTTTGATAAAATGCTTGCACGTTGTTACAGGAATTCTACATTTTTTGTGGCGTGGGTAGATAAGCCTACTTTAATTGAAAATATAAATACATTACCTGATAATGATAAAACATGGTCATTCAAAAATTCGCAACGGCAGTTTTGGAATTGTAAGGTTATCAACTCAAAAAAACCTGCCGATCTACCATATTTTTTGAGAAGCATCTAGAATAAATTAAAAATGCAGCCACTTACCGGCTGCATTTTTATGTTACTCTTTATACCGTGTATTATCGGGCAAATATTTCCTGCAATTTTTCTTTTCCATCATTGCCTAATGATAATGCATTAGAAATAAATGGACTTACATGTTCATCAAATAATTTTTTGCCTTTTTCCTTCATTGCAGTTTGTTCTTCTTCGCTCATGTTGTTGTACTTATAAATAGCCCATGCGCCTAAACCTAATAATAAAAGGGTTCCTGTGTTTGATATCTTCATTGTTATAATTTTTAGTTTGGTTATAATAATATTAAAAACCGTACCGAAATTTATTTAACTACAAATTTTCATATTTATAAAGTGGATCAATTTCCGCATCAGGCCCCATATCTACTATAGGTTTAATAATACCATCATTTAGCCCATACACCCATCCGTGTATGTCAGGCCTGTTATCTTCCTTCCAAGCTTTTTGTATGATAGATGTTTTGGCTAAATTAAACACCTGCTCTCTTACATTAAGTTCGGTCAATCTGTCTACACGCTCCTCTTCCGTTTTTAATGCATCAACTTCATTTCTATGCATTCTATATACATCCTTTATATTTTTTAGCCAATGGTTTATTATTCCATAATGATGGTGCCCCATGGCTGCTTTAATACCACCACAACCATAATGCCCGCAAACTATAACATGTTTTACTTTTAAAACCTCTACTGCATATTGCAAAACGCTGAGCATATTAATATCAGTATTTACAACAAGGTTTGAAATGTTTCTGTGTACAAAAATTTCCCCAGGTAATGTACCTGTAATTTGGTTTGCAGGCACCCTGCTATCGCTACAGCCAATCCATAAAAAGTCAGGGGCCTGTTGCGCAGCAAGCACTTTAAAATAATCAGGGTTAGTTAAACTTTTTTCTTCTGCCCAAGCTTTGTTTTCGAGTAATAATTTTTCGTGTGTTAACATAATTTGTTTTTAAAATCTTAATAATATTTTTTGTTTAATGAGCACGATCATCGCTAATTTCCAAGTGGTCTTTTTCTACAAGTTTATGCGATTCGTTGTAAAGACTCTTCTTTATAACAACCGAAATATTCTTTGTAATAGCATTTGTTTTAAATTCATTTATTGTATCAATAATATCCTTATCAATAAATTCTGCTTTTGTAAGATCTATTATAACCGATGCATCTTCCGGAATGTTTTCGAAAATGACTTTTAACCTCGCTTTGCTAAAAAACGAAACATCTTTTCTTAGGCGAATTAAATGATTGTTGTTATCAATCACCGAGAAAATTGCTGTTCTAAAATTACTTCTAATTATGTAAAAAATACCAACAGCAACACCAATTAATACACCCTTTAAAAGATCGGTTACAACAATGGCAATTATTGTAATTATAAATGGCATAAACTGGTCCCATCCCTTTTTATAATAATCTTTAAAAATAGAAATTTTTGCCAGTTTGTAACCGGTAAAGATTAAAATTGCAGCGAGCGCAGCCTTAGGAATTAGGTTTAAAACACCCGGCAAAAAAGCTACACAAACAAAAATTAGCAAACCATGAAAAATGGTACTCATTTTAGTTTTTGCACCCGCATTTACGTTGGCACTACTGCGTACAATAACGCTTGTAAGTGGCAACCCACCAAGCATACCACTTACAATATTGCCACAGCCCTGGGCAACCAGTTCTCTGTTTGGCGGAGAAAAACGTTGAAATGGATCTAATTTATCTACAGCTTCTAACCCAAGTAATGTTTCTAAAGATGCAACTAATGCTAATGTTACAGCGGTTATCCAAACATCTTTATTGGTAATAAATGACCAGTTAGGCAAATGGAAAAAAGATATAAACTCTTTAGTGCTGTTTGCAATTGGGATATTTACAAGATCTGCCTGCTTGATAGCCAAAACAGATGGTATATCACTCAAAAAATAATGCATAGCAATACCTACTACAACTACCACCAGCGGACCACTTAATAGCTGAAAAATCTTCTTACTTTTTATAAATTTTGTTTCATAAAAAACAAGAATAGCTACGCCCACTATACCAATAAAAACGGCCAATGGCGTAATATGATTTAACGAGTTTATTATTGCCGAAAATGTGTTTTCTCCTGATACCTGTATAAAAGATTCATCGCCTTCAAAATCTTTATCATATCCAACCAAATGAGGCAGCTGTTTTAAAATTAATATAATCCCAATAGCAGCAAGCATTCCTTTAATAACACTGTTTGGAATATAATCACCAATAATACCAAGTTTAAAAACGCCCATAAATACTTGAAAAACACCTGCAATAACAACCGCTAAAAAAAATGCCTCAACAGCAGGAAGCTTTAAAACTGCCGCCGCAACAATGGCTGTTAAACCTGCTGCAGGTCCACTTACGCTTAAATTGCTACCACTAATCATACCTACAACAATACCTCCAACAATACCCCCAATAATACCCGAAAATTCATTAAGCCCACTGGCTACAGCTATTCCTAAACAAAGCGGAATGGCCACTAAAAAAACTACAAGTGCAGAAGGCAGATCGCTGCCAATATTTCTAAAATATTTTTGCATGAAAATGGGTGTTGAAACTACCGTACATCAGTAAAAGATGACCGCTTAAATTAATAAATAAGATAAATGTAAAGAAATGCGCTAAGCATTTGGGGGCTGGATACTTAAGTCTGTGGAAGGATTTTTATAGAGATTTGTATTTTGATGATAGTAAACAGCAGTAGCTGATGCCATTCCTTCAAAATTGCCATCTGTGGTAAAAAACTCCTTGGAGAAATCCTTGATTTCCTTTTTTTCTATGCTGTTGTTGCAAATATCTTCCTCTACAAAACTACTTTCAAAAAGGCATTTGCCTAGCTCTTTTACAGGCAGACATTGAATGCTGATGATAATTAGAAAGAATATAGAAATTATTTTTTTCATTTGCTGGGCAAATATAGCCATCTATTATTAGTGCACTAATATATTGAGAAATGTAAATTTAAATTTGCATTCTTTTCACAAACAATTTAATAAAAATATTTTACAAATACTTTTCCATCATTATATCTGCCCGCTCGTAATGGGTATGGCTGGGTAGCTGAACTTCAACAAAACCATATTTTTTGTATAAATAAATCGCTGTTGAAAGTTTTGTATTTGAGAACAGACTGAGTTTTTCTGCGTTAAGCTTTTCGGCTTCTTGTATGCAGTGCTCTAATAACATTTTTCCTATTCCCATGCCTTTACATTTTTCGGTTACCGCCATTTTAGCCAACTCAAAATGGCCAACATCAATATTTAACAACGAAGATGTACCAACAACTTCACCCTTGTATTTTGCGAAAAAAATATAGCCACCTTTATCAATAATATGGCGCTGAGGGTCAGCTAACTGCTCAACATCAACAGGCTCAACCATAAAATATTTCTGCAGCCATTCGTAATTAAGCGTTTTTATATCCGCTTTATATTCTGCTGAATAGGGTACAATTAAAATGTCTGCCATGGTTATTAAATATTCAAACCTCCACAAACGCTAATGGTTTGTCCCGTTATATAATTGCCCATATCGCAGGCAAGAAAAAGAGCTGTGTTGGCAATATCTTCTGCACTTGCAAACCTACCAAGTGGTATAGATGCTTTGTATTTATCTGATGCTTCTCCCTCTTTTAAATAACTCGTCATATCTGTTTCTACAAAGCCCGGTGCTATTGCATTGCAGCGAATGTCTCTACTGCCTATTTCTTTTGCAATACTCTTTGTAAACCCAATTATACCGGCTTTGCTTGCGGCATAACTGCTCTGCCCTGCATTACCGGTTTCGCCTATAATACTGCTCATGTTTATGATACTGCCACTGCGTGCTTTCATCATTGGTTTAATAACCTGTTTGGTAATGTTGAATACACTTTTTAGGTTGATGTTCATCACATCATCCCACTGCTCAGGCGTCATACGAAGCAATAAATTATCTTTTGAAATACCTGCATTGTTTACGCAAATATCAATTTGCCCAAATTCCTTTACAACATCAGCAACAAATATTTCAGCGGCAGCATAGTCCCCTGCGTTTGTTTGATAGGCTTTTGCTTTAACTCCAAATGCTGTCAACTTTTCAACTAGTGCGTTCGCTTTTTCTGTACTGCTGTCGCTAACATAAGTAAAGGCTACGTTTGCACCCTGCTCTGCAAACTTTATTGCTATTGCTTCTCCAATTCCTCTTGCGGCTCCTGTAACGATTGCTGTTTTATTTTCTAAAAGTTTCATTTTTTAATTTTTGTATGCCCGCAAAAGTAATGGGAATCATTATTTCTGCCTAAATGCTTTTGCTTTATTACAGCAATTTATTTCAAATATTTATCAAACCATTTAATATACCTTTCAAACCGATCTACCTGATAAGATGGTTTTGAAATACCGTGAAACTGTCCTGGATAAATAACAAGTTGTGTTGGTACATTTAAAGAACGCAATGCCTGGTACATCTGTTCAGACCCGGCTGATGGTACATTAAAATCTTTTTCGCCTGCCATAAAAAGTGTTGGCGTTTTAATTTTATCTGCATTAAAAAAAGGATAGGAAAGATCGATCCATTTTTTAGGATTTTTCCAAGGTGCTCCAAGTTCAGTTTCATATTGTGAAATATACTGATCAACGCCATACATACTCAATTGCAATGAACTGCCCGCCCCGCTTGCTGCAGCTTTAAACCTTGTTGTAGTTGCAATGGTATAGTTGGTCAAAATACCGCCGTAACTCCAACCACCAATACCCATATTATTTTCATCTGCAATACCTGCCTTTACCAAATAATCTGCAGCACCCAATAAATCCATCACTTCTTTATTACCCCAATCAGCATAAATAGCTTTTGTAAAATCAATTCCTCTGCCGCTGCTGCCTCTGTAATTTACCCCTACAACTGCGTAACCTGCTGCTGCAAGCATTTGTCGGCTAAGGTCAAACCCATAATCATCTTGCCCAACCGGACCCCCATGTATAAAGATAATGGTGGGTAATTTTTTACCTTCTGCAGCATTTACAGGGCGGTACAATATGCCCGATATTTTTGTACCGTCTTTGCTTGTAGATGTAAAGCCTTCCGCTTTTGAAAATTCAATTTTGTTTGTTACAGAATCCTGCACATGTGTTAGTCTTCTTAGTTGTTTGTTTTCTATAACATACAATTCACCGGGCAGTTGGGGCTCGCTTAAAATTGTTGCCATTGCATTTGCTGTACTGTTTAATTGGATGTCTGAAAAGCTTCTTTCATCGCCAACAACTGTTGACAAAACATTGGTAGCAAGAGAAATATTTCCTACATATTGCTTTCTATCATCGGTAACCAGACAGATAATATTTTTACCATCATTAGACCATTGTATATCGCTCACATTTCTATCAACTGTTCCTGCTAAAGACTTGATAGCGCCCGTAGAAGGCGTTACAAGTGAGATACCATTTTGACCATACATCGTAAAATTAAGATTGCTCGAAGTGCTTGTGTAGGCAATGGTTTCACCATCAGGGCTCCATTTTGGGTTTCTATCGGCACCCGGCCAATCGGTTAGCTTTTTTAAGGTGGCATTTTTCTCTGCATTTATCAAACAAATATCATCGTTTTCATTTCTGTCAGGATCTACAGACCGGTTGCTTACAAATGCAAGCTGCTTGCCGTTTGGACTCCATTGTGGTGAAGTTTCATTAAAGTTTCCTTTGGTGAGTGTGTCCATTTTTTTGCTGTCCATATCAAAAACATACAAATGATTAAAACGGTTTTCAATCCACCCATCTCTATCCTGTTTAAAATGATAACGGTCCATTACAAACGGTAAACGTGTTTTAGTTTTTGCCGTATCAGTAAAATCCTGATCGAGAATGCTCATGGCAATCTTCTTACCATCGGGGCTCCAGGTATATTCTCCAATGTCACCTTTTGTATCAGTCAGCTTTTTTGCTTCTCCACCTCTTCTGTCCATTAACCATATTTGCGATTGCTTGTCTGCATTTCTTGATGCTAAAAACGAAAGATATTTGCCATCGGGGCTCCACCTTGGGCTGGATTCTCCATCTTCGGTATTAGTCATTTGCAGGTTTTCTTTGCCATCCCAGCTGATCATCCAAATATCGCTGTTGCGTTTGTCTTTGGCGGTATCTACTGCACTTAACACGTAAGCCACCCATTTACCATCAGGCGATACCTGCGGATCAGCAAGATTTTTAATTTTATAAACATCAGTTGGTATCAAAGTTCTTTTTGTATTGCTCTGCGCAAAAGAAGTGCATGCAACAACAAGCATACAAGTTAAGAGGTGAAAAAATTTCATGTAATGTTAGTTTAGTTTGTAAAAATAAATCTTTTGTAAAACAACACATGTTCTAATATGGGTCTTTTGAAGAAAAAATAAATATCACATTGCGAATTTATGTGTGGGTTCACAACAAATTGAATTATTTATTTTGGCAAAGAAACCTAGATTCCTACCGGCATATAAAATGATTTTTCTATAATTTCAATAACATACATAAGAAAAATCAACAACGGCTTCCGCAGATGAAGGTTTAGCATTAGAGTAACCCTGATTATTATAAAATTCCTACACAATCAATTTTTTAAAAATATCTTTATTTAGAGGTGATTATTGAAAATCGGAATGACTACGTAAAATTCTTACTACAACTATAAGACTGATACAACTTAGAAAAATAAACTAACTAAAAAATTATGAAAGAAAAATCTCTTCTACTTATGCCACTTTTACAAATGCTAAATAAAATTAGGCCGCTTAGTCAGGAGTTAGAGAAAATACTTATTGAAAGCTTTGAACCTAGTGAAATCAAAAAAGGAAAAATTTTGCTTTATGAAGGAGATGTTTGTAAAAACCTTTGGTTTCTTGCGAATGGACTTTTAAGATCATACCATAATATAGGTTCAAAAGAAATTACTTCTAGAATTATGTTTACAAACCATATCGTTATTGCGCCTGGCAGTTTTTTTAAACAGATGCCTGCTACAGAGTCAATTGAAGCATTAACTTACTGTACCGTTGTTACAGTCCCTTATTCAAAACTTCAGGAAATTTATAAATGTTTTCCAGAATTTAATTATCACACAAGAATCATTACAGAAGATTATTTTTATAAACAAGAGCAAAGGTTGTATATGTTACGCAAGCAGAATTCAACAGAAAAATACAAATACTTTATTAAAAATTACGGAGAGTATTTACAACATATACCTCAAAAGTATATTGCTTCGTTTTTAAACATTACGAGAGAAACTTTTAACCGTATTAGAAACAAGGTTCATTAATAATACCTAAAGTGTTTTTCTTGCAATTCGTTATTCTTCATTTTTATTTATAGTTAGAAATCGCTGAAACAAATAGGAAAACTTCCTCAATTTTAAAATTAGTGACAAATGTCACATCCCTTTACTCCAAACCAAACTTAAATTACAATATCAATTTTTTCTTGATCATTATACTATGAAACTCTTACTTTTTTGTTTGTTCAGTTTTGCATTACTAAATAACAATTGCAAAAAAGACCTATTACCCACATTCTATTTTCAATGTAAAGTGGATGGTATTCTTTATGAACCCGATAATTGTGCAAATTGTTTAGGCAAAGATTTAATTGGTGATACTACTTTAATTCTAGGGGGAAATAAAGGTTTTGAAACATTAGGTATTGGAATTAAAGATAACACAAGCGTCAAGATAGGGAAATATATACTCAATGAAATTGTTGGGCGAAGAGGAGATTATAAATTTTCTACCTCACCGAATGATAGATATTTTACAGATTCAATACGAGTTGGACAATTGAATATTATTTTATTAGATAAAACTTCGAAAATAATAGAAGGAAATTTTCAATATGAAGCCTTCAATATTCCACAGAATAAAATAGTAAAAATTACCGAAGGAAAATTTAGGCTTAATTACAAAGCCTATTAAATTTTTAACCAAATAATCTATTTAGAATTTTAACTCACTTACATCAAATAAACTATAAAATATGAAACTCTTACTATTTTGTTTATTCAGTTTTGCATTACTAAATAACAGTTGCAAAAAAGACCAGCTACCCACATTCTATTTTCAATGCAAAGTGGATGGTGTTCTCTATGAACCTGATAATTGTGCTAATTGTATTGGAAAAGAGATTATAGATGACACAACTTTAATTTTAGGTGGAAATAGAGGCTTTGAAGCTTTGACTTTAGGAATAATTGATAATTCCAACATTAAAGTTGGACAATATATTCTAAATGGTGCTATCTCTAAAAGAGGAACTTACAAATTTTCAACATCTCCAAATGATAGATTTTTTACTGATTCAACTCATACAGGAATTTTAAATATTACTCTTTTGGATAAGAGCACTAAGACTATAGAAGGTAATTTTCAGTATGATGCGTATAATATTCAGCAAAACAAAATAGTTCGAATAACAGATGGAAAATTTAGGCTTAATTACGAAGCCTATTAATGTTTTAATAACCACATAATTTTTTTAGAACTTTAACTCACTTACATCAAATAAACTATACAATATGAAACTCATACTATTTTGTTTGTTCAGTTTTGCGTTACTAAATAGCAGTTGCAAAAAAGACCAGCTACCCACATTCTATTTTCAATGTAAAGTAGATGGTGTTCTCTATGAACCTGATAATTGTGCAAATTGTAATGCTAAAGAATTAATTGGCGACACCGTTTTATTGCTAGGTGCAAATCGAGGAAATGAAGCCTTAAGTATCGCAATTTTAAAACACAATATTGCAATTGGTAATTATAACTTATCAAATGCATTAACGGAAAATAATGGAAGTGGAATTTATGACAATACTATTGGCAATCCATCAGATATTTTTAGAACAGATTCCTTAAGAAGTGGCACTATAAATATTACAGAATTAGACAAAACAAATAAAATAATAGTTGGAAGTTTTGCTTTTGAGGCCTTTAATATTCCACAGAATAAAATAGTAAAAATTACCGAAGGAAGGTTCAGGCTTAACTACAGAACCTATTAACTTTTATAACCAAATAATCATTTAAAATGAAATTGTTTACTAAACTAACTGCAATATGCAGCTTTATCCTTATGCCCTTTTTTACAAAATCGCAAACCATAAATTGGGATACTTTACCCTATAAACAACAATCCGACTTTAAATTGGCACAACTTAACAAAGCACTTATATCAACTAACATACTCTATGATAGAGTTATGCCAATAGCAGATATAGAGCGTTTTAAAGCGCAGGAAAATCTGTATGATACGTCATCACCCAGACATTTGGTGCAGGCTTATTATGAATTATATAATTCTGCTTACAATAATACAAGCTGGTTAACGCCAGAGTTACTTGACAGTAGATTAGATACCAACAAAGCAGAAATTAATGCCATACCAATTGGTATGCTTTATTACAAATACAACACGTTAGATAGTAATGCTTATGTAGATGGATTACTAGATACAATGGCAAATGGGCAATTGATAGATAATCCGAATAGCCCAAGAAGTCCCTATTTTTTGAATGCTACTTTTATAGCATCTCCAATAATTGCAGATAATGAACTTTTTATTGAAGGTGAAGATTATACATTTTATCTAGACCCTGCATACTTTCTGAAAAATGAAAATTTAAACATTACTCAAATAAGAATAGATTTTGGAGATGGGCAAGGTGAATGGGTGGTAAACGATCCTTTTAATTCAAGTACTCAAGCAAGAGGATTTTTCTCTAAAATTTTAAAAAAGGTTGGTAAAACTTTAATAGGTAGAATTGTTGTAATTGGGATAGATATAGCAGGGCATACTATTAGATACGGCAATCCTTTTAAAATATTAGCTAAGAAAAAGAAAGATGAATACCCTTTAAGTGCTTGTAAGGGTGGTAAAGGAGGTGGAAGAAAATGGGTTATAGAAGCTGACGCTATTGCCCTTGCTCAACAAAATGCCATCTATGGTAACCCACCAATTAGCTATCAGCAAAAAGTAAACAGAACATACATAGATGTAAAAGATACTGCGTATTTCTTTTTTAAAGATGATGGAAATAATTGTGCAAATACTGTAGTGAGGCGACCAGTAATTTTTATTGACGGCTTTGACCCTAATAATGACAGAAAGGTTGGAGACATATACAAAACCTACATTAACGTCCCAGTTACAAGGAACATCAACGGTTCATTACAAAATATATTTTTCGGTGATTATATGCTCGACAACCGGAATGATAGTAGTATCCAAGATGATTTAGATTTTATAATATTAGACTTTAAACATGGCAATGATTTATTAGAACGCAATGCTATGACATTGGTAGCTTTAATTGAAAGATTGAATGCAACTTTTGGTGCAAACTATTTACAAGACATAACCTTAATTGGACCAAGCATGGGTTCACTCATTGCACAATATGCACTTACTTATATGGAAAATAAGGGCATACCACATAGGGTAAAAACATATATTTCTTTTGACGGCAATCATCAAGGTGCGAATGTGCCTATTGGTTTGCAAAATTATGTGGAGTACATAACAAAGCGTGGAATTTTAAAAAACATAAAAACTATTAGAGAAGGTTTATATAATGGCTATGGCGCAAGGCAGCAATTGGCTCATCATCACAGTGCTAATTCTCAATTCCCTGCACCCGACGCAATGCGTACGCAATTCTTAGCTAATCTAACGGCATTGAGCCCAACGCAATATCCTCAAAACTGTAGAAAGGTAGCACTGATTAATGGCACTAATACAGGTACGCTAAATCCGCAATATCCGAATGGTACTAATACAACTATCTTAAGTATTGATATTAAAAGAAAAGGTGTGGGAATATGCAATAATGATATTTGTAAAAAAATAAAATGGACAGCACGTACAGCAACAAATAGTGGCAGTAATAAAGTTGCTGAAATGTGGACAGCAAGCCCATTGTTCAACACCTTATTTTGGCTGCCGCTTGGTAAAACAAACACATACGCACAAGCGGCATGGGGCAACAGTTCGCAAGATAACGCACCTGGTGGTAGATTTGGAGAACAGTTTTCAGAAAATTATGAAACCCATATCACTTTTTTAGCAAAAGAATTAATTTATTTGATATCAGGTGACCAAGCAAATTTTAATATCAATTTGAATAATTTCACTATGATGCCAAGTTATAGCAGTGCAGATTTACAGTTCCCAAACAAGAACTTGGATATGAAATGGGATGACCAATATTTATGTGGAAAAACACCATTCGACTATGTGTATGCGCCACCAAGCAATGAAGAACATGTATTCGTTTCCCCGCAGGGATCTGTATATTTTGAAAATGAGGCGAGATGTGATGTGGCAAGCTTACCTATATTCATCGACAAAAATATTAATGGCAATAACATAATCTGTAATACCGGCGACTATAATATACTAAGTTGCAAACCACTAAACAGCTCAAACATAACCTGGTCAGCTACACCTTCAGGAGTTGCGACAATAACAGGAATTGGCAATAGCATAACACTCACGAAGGTATCGGACGGTATGATAAATTTAACCGCATCAAATGCAGGATCTTGTGGTAATGTGTTTTCATTAAATAAGCAAATAGTTGTAGGCACACCAACTCCTTCACGTATTAATGGGCCAAATCATGATTTATGCTACAACGGAAGATCATCAGAAACAGGTATATTTTCTGTTGCCGGAGCTATAAATCTATTGACTTATAATTGGCAAATTGACGGTATAGGTGCAGGGGTTGGAAACAGTATAAGTGTTAGTGCATTAAGGTGGGAAATAGGAAATCATGAAATCCGTGTAAGAAGTTATTCTTCGGAGTGTGGATATAGTAATTGGTTTACTAGCTCTTTCAACGTAATAGATTGTAGTAGTGCTAGATATTCAGTCTCTCCTAATCCATCAAGTGACAATATTTATATCACTTCAAATACTTCAGACAAGAAAAATTCAAAACCAACAGAAGTTCAAGAAGTTGAGATAATAGACAAAATGGGGAACCTTAAATACAAAAAGAAAATTGGAAAAGGATTTACCTCAGCCAACATTTCTATAAGCAATTTGCCTACTAACATATATACGTTAAGAATTTACGATGGAGATCTTTGGCATTCTTATAAAATAAGTATTCAACATTAGCAAAACCTTATTTATCTATTTTTAAGCAACGTCTTTCACTGGAGACGTTGCTTTTTTTACTACCTTTTACTGTATCTATTCATTTACTTTTTACGGTAGCAATAAATTAACCGTAGCCAATGCTTTTATTTCTTCAATAATTTTTCGCTCATTGCTTAACCGTGGTACTTTGTGCTGCCCACCTACTTTACCTTTTGTGCGCAACCAATTCGTGAACGTGCCGGGTTTCATAGCATGCACAACAGGCAT
>JANOTH010000251.1:0-9508 GCA_031416275.1 Ferruginibacter sp.
TCTCTTCGAGGTTATTAAACTTTACAAACTCGTAGTAACCATCTACTGTAATTACAAACCCATCGGGAATGTTTACACCAAGCGCAGTAAGGTTTTGAAGCATTTCACCTAGGGATGCATTTTTGCCACCAACAAGTGAAATATCGTTGATGCCAACGCTTTTAAGCGGTAGAGTGTAAGTCATAAAGCAATCGTTTTTCGTTAGGGTGTAAATTAAACAATACTTTATTTTCAAGAAATTTTATTACGACGAGTTGTGGAATATTATTGAAATTTCGGGTTTGAGTAAGTTGACTTTTATTAGGGAATTGAATTAGTGAAATTTGCTTGGAGATTTTCACGCATTTTCACAGATTTAAAGTTGCTGTAATATGGATGGGCTTATGAAAAACCAAACAACAAGAAAATAATAATTGAGAAATACAAAAATGAATAAGATATAAAATCGGTCAATCTATTTAATATCGAGGATCTACCCACCGATAAAAGTTGAAAAAAGTTCATCTGTTAAAAGGCTGCGCCAGCTTAGGCGGAGCTCCTTTTTTATCCCGCTTTTTTGCGGGATAAAAAAGAGCGGGAGCCGGGCGGCGGACCATTGGTGAAAAACGCCAATCAGCCTAACAGCCCCAAGTTTTACTTCCCCATTATTCTGCCAATAACATTATCGTATTTATCTTTCCAGCTACCAACATCACCCCAATTATCTTCGCCTATTTTTATCTCGCCTTCTGTAACCTCTCCCAATTTTGTAAATGGCAATGCAGCAATTTTTAATTCATTTAAAAAAAGTTGCTCCACGTCAGCCGACACAGAAACCACTACCCTACTTTGCGCTTCACCAAACCAATAAGCATCACCGCGGATGCTGCTATCGTTTTGTAGAGCGGTGAAACCCAGATTATTGGTAAATGCACTTTCGAGCAAGGTTACAAAAAGCCCGCCCTCGCTTACATCATGTGCCGATGCAACCAATTTTTGTTTGATGATATCGGCAAGTGCTTTCTGCAAATTATATTCTTCGTCCAAATCAAAATAGGGACATGGGCTATACTCCTCACCTATAATTTTATGCAGGTATTCAGATGAATTAATATCGTTTCTGCTTTGCCCTAAAAGATAAATCGTATCTCCTGAATTTTTAAAATTCATGGTCATTTTATCGGCAACAGAATCTAACAAACCTACCATACCAATTGTTGGCGTTGGGTAAACCGGCCCATCGGGAGACTGGTTGTAAAAACTAACATTACCGCCGGTTACGGGTGTATCAAATTTTACACAAGCTTCGCCCATACCTTTTATGGCATTGGTAAATTGCCAGTAAACTTCGGGGTCGTAAGGGTTGCCAAAGTTGAGACAATTCGTTACGCCTAAAGGTTCACCACCACTGCACACTATATTACGGGCAGCTTCAGCAACCGCTATCATAGCGCCTTTGTAGGGATCTGCAAATACATAACGGCTATTACAATCTGTAGTGAGTGCAAGGGCTTTGTTGGTTGGCTTTGCTATAACAACTGCGGCATCGCTCACCCCATTTGTGCTTGTATTGCCTGCGCCCACCATGCTATCATATTGCTCATAAATCCAGCGTTTGCTGGCAATGTTTGGTATGGCAATTATTTTTTCTGCTACATCTTTTAAATTTTCAGGCTCGGGAATATCATCGAGTTCAAACTCGTTTACTAATTTAATGTATACCGGCTCTTTTAGGTCTCTTGTATATTGCGGAGCACCGCCGCCAAGCACTAATTCATCTGCCGGTAATAAAGCTTCCAACACGCCATTCATAAAAAATTGAAGCATACCATCTTCAGTTACTTCCCCAATTTCGCTACATGGTAAATCCCACTTTTCAAAAATATCAAGTACCGCTTTTTCTTTGCCTTTTTCCACCACAAGCAACATCCTTTCCTGGCTTTCGCTAAGGAGTAATTCCCAAGCCTTCATATCTTGTTGGCGGGTCGGAACTTTTTCTAAATCTATACGCATACCTGCTTTGCCCTTTGCACTCATTTCGGCAGTAGAACATATAATACCCGCTGCGCCCATATCCTGCATACCTACAACTGCGCCTGTTTGTATAACTTCCAAACAGGCTTCTAATAATTTTTTCTCCTGAAAAGGATCGCCGACTTGCACAGCAGGTAAATCCTGTACACTGTCTGCAGTAATTTCAGCACTTGCGAAAGATGCACCGCCAATACCATCTTTACCAGTAGCGCTTCCAACAAAAAATACCGGATTGCCTTTGCCTTCTGCAGTTGCAGAAACGGTTTCGCCATTTTTTAAAATACCAACACTCATAGCATTTACGAGCGGGTTTGTATGATAACAATCTTCAAAATAAATTTCCCCGCCAACAGTTGGTACACCAAAACAATTGCCGTAGTGCCCAATACCCTTTACAACACCTGCTAACAAATGCTGTGTTTTTGCATCATTTAAATTACCAAATCGAAGAGAATTTAAAGATGCGATTGGCCTTGCGCCCATGGTAAAAATATCTCGGTTAATGCCACCGACACCTGTTGCTGCGCCTTGAAAAGGCTCTATTGCGCTTGGATGATTGTGGCTTTCTATTTTAAAAACAACACCATAACCATCGCCGATATCCATCAGCCCTGCATTTTCGTCGCCGGCTTTTACAAGCATTTTAGCTCCATCTCTTGGCAATGTTTTTAATAACTTGATAGAATTTTTATAGCTGCAATGCTCGCTCCACATACCACTGAATGCGCAGAGTTCGGTAAAATTTGGAGTGCGACCGAGCTTCTCAATGATGAGTTTAAATTCTTCGGGAGTTATTCTTAATTGTTCGGCAGTTTGTACGGTTATTTCCATATTTTTTTTAGGTTAGCATGTTTTTATTTTCACCGCAGAGAACAAGAGTGTTCTGAGTTTCGCAGAGAGATAAACAATCCTCTGCGTAAACTCTTTTAAGTTATTTCCCTGCGGTGAACTGCAAATTTACAGACCTGCTTTGTTTATGGCTAATAAATAAAAATCAATATTTTAACTATCTTCCCACAACTTAAAAAATTGCATTGCCAACTGTATTATTTATTTCTTATTTTTTGTTGTTAGGCTTTTGGCTCACACGAATGAGGATGGTGAAGCGCTGTGGAATTGAGTCACCACTTGTATTACTACTTTTTACAATAAAGGTTTTGGCGGGCATTTCGGTTGGGCTGGCAAGCCACTATCTCTTTAATTACACAACTGACTACTACCAGACGAACATTTACGGCATACAGGAATACCATTCAATGTTAAACACGCCAAAAGTTTTTTTCACAGATCTTTTTACCTCCAATTATGAAGAAACAAGTGAGTTTTTTGGCTCCAGAGCCTCATATTGGAATGATTTGCGTTTCAATATTATTTACAAGGTTTTGGCATTTACAAATATTTTAAGCAGGGGCAATTATTACATTAACTGCCTGTTTTTTAATTTTGCAGGGTTCATTGGATCGATTTTGATGTACAAAGTTTTTATCCATATTTATCCCACAAAAAAATGGCAAGTAATAGCGGGTTGTTTTCTGTTACCATCTACGCTTTACTTTGGTTCGGGCATTCACAAAGATTTAGTTGTTTTGACGGCGCTTTCGGTGTTTTGTTACTCTCTGTATTTTAGTTTACTAAATGGTTTTAACGGAAAGAAAGTTGCATTCCTATTACTGTCCTTCCTTACCATTTTGTTTATAAGAAATTTTGTTGCAATCATTCTACTGCCATGTGCTATTGTATGGACAATCAGTGAAAAATATAGTTTGTCTGTCGTAAGAATGTTTGTGGGGTTACTTGTTGTAGGGTTAACGAGTGCGATTGCTTTGCACAGTTTTTCGGAAAAGTTTGACCCATTACAAATTGTTGTAAACAAACAACAGGCTTTTTTTGCGCTTGGCAAAGCAAATACTGATTACAAAATGGATACCCTGCAACCAACCATTAAAAGCTTTGCTGAGCAAACACCCGGCGCCTTGAGACATTCTTTTTTATCGCCCTACCCTACTGAATTTGAAAATGTTTTCATGAACTTATTTTCGGTGGAAATGTGTGTCTATTGGCTGATGTTCCTTCTGATGCTTTTTTTTCCATTCAAAAAATTAAACAGGAGAAATCGGTTTATAACATTTGGGATAGTATTTACCTTTTTAATATTTCTTTTTACGGGTTTTATAACTCCTGCAGCCGGTGCGCTTATCCGCTATAGAAGCATTTATTTTCCTTTTTTGATGACCCCTATACTTTGTAAAATAAACTGGTCTCATCTTTTAAAAAGTAACATTATAAATTAAAATATATAAATTATAAATAGACTAGTGGTAATTAATTGACGCTTTCCTATATTATTTTTTGCCATTTTATTAAAAAAGCTTTCTTTTGCATTCAAAATAACGACTATGAGTTCAGTTCGCTTTGATGCAGTAAAAAAACTAGGTGACCATCCATCTCCCCAAAAAGTTGACAATGCTTCGAAAATTACAGGCATTTTTAATGAGAATGTATTTACACTTGGTGCAGCAAGACAATATTTAAGCGATGATGCTTATAAGAGTTTGTTGGCCAGTACCCGTGGTGGTAAAAAAATTGACCGTGCTATGGGCAACCAAATTGCCAACGGCCTTAGAGCATGGGCAGAAAGTAAAGGTGTAACCCATTTTACACATTGGTTTCAACCACTCACAGGTTTATCTGCTGAAAAACACGACTCATTTTTTACTTTAAAAGGCGATGGTACCCCAATTGAAGAATTTGAAGGTGCTGCATTAATACAACAGGAACCTGATGCATCTTCTTTCCCTAACGGCGGGCTTCGTGCAACTTTTGAAGCACGTGGTTATACTGCATGGGACCCATCTTCACCTGCTTTTATTATGGAAATTGGCGATGGTAAAACATTATGCATTCCTACCATTTTCGTTTCATATACCGGAGAATCTTTAGATACAAAAACACCTTTACTTAAAGCATTGGTTGCATTGGATAAAGCTGCTGTTGATGTTTGCCAATATTTTGACAAAAATGTATCAAAAGTTACAGCAACCCTTGGCTGGGAGCAGGAATATTTTGTAGTAGATGCAGGGCTAGCAAACGCTCGACCTGATTTGTTACTTACAGGGCGTACAGTATTTGGTCATGCACCTGCTAAAGGACAACAATTAGACGATCATTATTTTGGTGCAATACCAGAGCGTATTTACGCCTTTATGTTGGACTTTGAAAGAGAGTCTTACAAACTTGGGATACCAATTCGTACCCGCCACAATGAGGTAGCACCTTGCCAGTTTGAGTGTGCGCCAATTTTTGAAGAAACAAACCTTGCAGTTGATCACAACACACTATTGATGGATGTAATGCTCCGTGTAGCAAAGCGCCATAACCTAATGGTGTTATTGCATGAAAAACCATTTGCAGGAATAAACGGTAGTGGCAAGCACAACAACTGGAGCATGAGCACAGACACCGGTGTAAATTTATTGGCACCGGGTAAAACACCAAAGACTAATTTGATGTTCCTTACATTTTTTGTAAATACAATTAAAGCGGTTCATGATTATGCAAGTCTTATAAGAGCATCAATAGCAAGCGCAGGGAACGATCATAGACTTGGAGCAAACGAAGCACCACCGGCAATTATATCTATTTTTATAGGGAAATTTTTAACGGACGTTTTAAAGCAAATTGAAGAAAGGGTTAGCGGAAATTTTGATGAACAAGATGAAGCTATTTTAAAACTGGATATACATAAATCTATTCCGGAATTGATGTTGGATAATACCGACAGAAACAGAACATCGCCATTTGCATTTACAGGAAATAAATTTGAATTTAGAGCAGTAGGTTCATCAGCAAATTGCGCAGTACCAATGACCACGCTTAACACTGTTATGGCAGAAACGTTGAAGACGTTTAAGGTAGATGTTGATGCACTTATAGAAAAAGGGGAGAAAAAAGAAGTTGCGTTGTTACAAACTATTAGAAAATATATTGTTGAAAGTAAAAAAGTATTGTTTGAAGGTGATGGTTACAGTGAAGAATGGGCAGCGGAAGCTGAAAAAAGAGGACTGGAAAATGTAAAAACTACACCATTGGCATTGGATGCATATGTGAGTGACAAAGCAAAGAAACTTTTTCAAGTAAACAACATTTACACCCACGGAGAATTAGAAGCAAGGCACGAAATAATGCTTGAGGAATATGTGAAAAAAGTGCAGATTGAGGCTCGTGTTATGGGAGATTTGGCTAGCACGCTTATTTTACCTGCTGCTGTAAAATATCAAAACATTTTGTTGCAAAATATTAATGGCTTAAAAGATGCAGGCGTTGCTAAAGAAGGTTATGCTAACCAATTGCAAATAGTACAAAAATTGAGTGAGCATATTAATAACATTAGCGACAAAACAGAGGCTATGATAGAAGCCCGCAAAAAAGCTAATGACCTTACTGACAGCAAAGCAAAAGCAATTGCATATTGTGATGATGTAAAAGGAAACTACTTTGATGAAATTCGCTACCATGTAGATAAGTTGGAACTTATGGTTGATGACAGCAGCTGGATGTTACCAAAATACAGAGAAATACTTTTTTTAAGGTAGAGATATATTTCTGACACAGAAAAACGTCGGTGATATTGAAAGCATTTCAAATGACCATACAATAATGAAAAGGGCTTTGATATGAGCAATTATTTAATGACGCTTTGAGTAAACTGTGATGGATAAAAATGTTTTGGAAATTTATGTAACGTCAGTTTGATTCTTACATTTTTTATTAAGAGTATTTTCGTTTTTTCAAAACTGATTTTAAAGTACCTGAAGAAATATTAAGCGATTAAAGGGAACCCTCAAATAAGAGTTGGTTCCCTTTTTTTTAGGTTGTTTGAAAAATAGTTCAATGATCGTACACAGGAGGAAGAGGCCTGTGCTGCAATTTTACAAATAAGCATTTTATATTTTATTGATGCAGGGCGCATTGCTGGTTTCTCATTTTGATGATAAAAACACTTGCGCACTTTAAGTTCAGATTCTCTACGCTTGCCACTTTAAGACAGAAATTTTTTGAAACTATCACGCTTACTGTTCATGAGGTTTTATTGCTGATATTCCTTTGCCAATTATGAGAATCTTAAATTTTTTTTAGAAAAAGTTTCACTTTAAGTTAATATGTTTTTATTAACTTTTTTCTTTGGTAAATGTCTCAATTACTAATAGGCATTTTCCTGCTTGTTGCAAAACAGACTTTATACACTACCTGAAAAGCAGCAAGTAAAAATTATTTTTTGATGCTGATTATTGTCCGATTAAGATTTTAGAATCTCAATAAACATAGTCCTAATCCTTCCACAAAAAAGGAAATAAAATAACTGAAAGTACAAATACCAGTACATCAAGCCCGGTAATTAAACCCGCCAGTTGTAGAACGGCTCCATCCCTAAAAACTTCTGCAAACCCTGCTTTACTTAATCGCATGAGCAATAATAATTGAGGGAGAATTACCGGAAAACCTAGTATTGCTATTAGGGCAGCATTCTGTTGCGCCTTTGCTGCAATTGCGCTCATTAGGGTGAAGATTAAGCTAATGCTTGTACCGCCCAATAAAACGATGCCATAAAAACGCCAATAATTTAATACGGGGCTATCAAGAAAAAAATAAAATAGCAGCAGACTCACGCTGCTCATAAGCGACATTAATATAATATTGAATAGTAATTTGGCAGTGATAAACTCTATTGGCGAAGCAATTGAATAATAATAAAGCATCAAGCCTTTAGACTCCTGCAAAAAACTTTTTGCAACAGTGTTTACACAAACAAACAATTGTATAACCCAAAAAAGACTGTTCCATACATTCCCATCGGGGCTATCGGGCAGGGAGAGATAAATAACGAAAACAGTAGAAGCTATATAGAGCAATATGCCATAAAAGGTATGCTGACGCCTAAGCTCCAGCAAAATATCTTTTTTAAGTAATGCAAAAGTGCGTTTAATCACGAGGCAAAAATAATGGCATTCACCATTTATTGTATAAATTTTATGTAGGAATAAAGTGAGTCGAAGTAGAATTGGTAAATGCTGAAAAAAGATATATTGATGAACATAGCCCCGATTGCAATGGAAAAGGGTGAGGCACGAAACCCTTTGCAGTGAAAAGCGGGAGACAAATGCCAACTAATGTTTTAATGATCGTGCTCCCCATAAAATCACTCAACTATCTGGCAACATTCCCTACACCTCGGCTCATAAATATCCTTTTCGCCAACTAGTACTTGCCCGCCGGTAGCAACTTTGCGGTACGAAATACTTGCCATACCGCCACAACGCATACAGATTGCATGTAGTTTTGTAATGTAATCCGCCACAGCAAGTAGGTTGGGCATTTGCCCAAATGGTTTGCCTTGGTAATCCATATCGAGCCCTGCAACAATAACTCGAATGCCTTTTAATGCAAGCTGCTCGCAAACAAAAGCAATTTCAGCATCAAAAAACTGCGCTTCGTCAATACCAACTACATCTACATCCTGTGCCATTAACAAAATACTATGTGCATTTTCAACAGGTGTGCTGTGTATGGAATTTGTATCGTGGCTTACAATATTTATTTCATCGTAACGTACATCAATAGCAGGTTTGAAGATTTCAACTTTCAAATTTGCAATTTTCACTCTTTTCAATCTGCGTATTAGTTCTTCTGTTTTTCCGCTGAACATGCTACCACAAATTACTTCTATCCACCCTTTTCTGTCGCCCCGTATATTAGGTTCTATGAACATTCTTACTATTTTATAATTGTGTTGCGTAACTTTAACGCATTGCTGCAAAGATTAAAGATTATAATTGAAGCGCAAAAGAAAAATTTTCCAATAACCGATTGAATAATAATTAAATTTTACAATATGGAACGGGTGGAAACACTTTGTAATTTATTGAGTGAAAAACTGCAAAAAAAAGCTGCTATTGCAGAATTGCTTACAACAGTAAAAATGATTGAGTCGGAGCTTTTGCACCTACAAAAAATAACGCCGCCAACCAACAATACCGCCGCCACTACTGCCATAAACATAGCAAAAGAATTTATACCGCAAGTAAAAGAAGAACTAAAAAATGAGCCTGCAGCAGATGAAAAAATAGTAGAAGTTTTGCAAATTGATGAGGCCGAAATGGAAGCAGAATTAGAGGAAATAAAAAAGAATGCTGAGGACAGAACCAAACTTTCTCATCAAAACAAACCGGCCGTTGTATTTGATGCCATTGAAGATGTGCCAACATTGGCAGGAAGGCAAAATGCCTCTACAGCCCAACTTTCTGCTGTAAAAGAATTACACGAAATATTGCCTACAAATAACAATGTCTCTTTAAATGATAGACTTAAACAAAACAGCAACGAACTAAGTGATACGTTACAGGACACACCGGTAAAAGATCTAAGAAAAGCAATAGGAATTAATGACAGGTTTAAATTTTTGAGCGAACTATTCAGAGGAGATGATGCCATGTACGAG
>JANOTH010000252.1:0-1715 GCA_031416275.1 Ferruginibacter sp.
TCGCAGAACAAATGCACATTTACACTCCCAATTTTCAATTTACTCCCACCATTCTGATCCATCACTTAGGATCTTTTCTACTATACAAAGGAATCAGGAAGTACTTCTGCTTCTCATCTGCCGTCATTCTCAAACGAAGCAACCTCTATTTCGCTTAAATTAAAACCTTCTTTTATTGCGTCACTACATGTAATCTTGTCTGGATACAATTTATAAGTCTTGTTGTCGCAACTTGAAATTGCAAAAAACAAAAGTAAAAGCTTGAAGGTTGTTGTCATAAAATAACCGCTAACGATAGCGCTTTGTGCAGGTGTGGCATTAGTATTCCTTCCGCCCGTAACCGCTGCTGGTTAAAGATATAAAAATGATGTTAAGAACTAATACCCAATGTTGCTTGTCCCGCCTGGACAAATGCCGCTATGTTGTTGGTGTTGATTGCTACAACCTCAAGCCACACTTGCACAAAACGCAATGTTGGTGGCTGTTTTATTATCTAATATCAAGGTCAATAAATTTAATTTGTGAAACTGGTTTTCCATTTACTTTAGTTGGTTTCCAATTCTTCATTGTTTCTAGAACTTTTATCAAATCATTTTCAAGTCCTAGATTTGAAATAGGTTTAAAGTTTGTCATCTTTCCTTCAGTGTCAATTGTTGTCTGTATTCTCAAAGTTCCATTTATATTCAATGAATTGGTTAAAATTAATTTTTCTTCAATCTCTTTTTTAAAATTATCACTGCCATTTGGATATTTTGCAAACACCCATCTATTGTCCATTTTTGGATAACACTGATTTATTTCAAAAATTTCTGCAGTCAAAAAAGTTTCTGGTGGTTCTATAGCACAATATGAAGTGTCATTATACGGTTCAGTTCCATTCATCATAGAGGTAGAATTTCCTTTGATAAATTTACCATTTGAGAAGTTCTCCACATTCATAACGAAATTTCTTGAAGGAATATCTTTTTTCCATACCCCTGCTTTTTTTCCATTTAGAATTTTGCCACTTATTCTAGTAAATTGTTCTTGAGTTTCAAAGCCAAACCAATCACCATTACTTGAATCAACTAAATGTTTTCCTTTTTCATTCCAAAACTCGATTACGTTTATTTCCTTTTCTATAAATTCCAAAATTTGATGCCTATTTCCATCTTCGTAATAGTATTTCCAAACTCCTGTTTTATTGCCTTTCGAGTAATTTCCTATTTTTTCAAGTTGCCCGTTTGGATAATAAAACTGAAACAACCCTTGTTTCATTCCATCTGTATAATTTCCTGTCAATGCTATTATTGAATCAGGGTAATAATCAATAAAGTCACCTGCAAAGAATGATAATACTGAATCTATTCTTGTAAGTCTAAACAATGATGAACATTTAGGTTTCACCATTTGATATCTGTCATTGTAATAAAAAATTATAGAATCTGCGCCTAACTGCTTTATAACTTCATTAATAGATTTAGGTCTTTCTTCATAATCTTTCATGTCAGCTTTAATGAGTTGACTATACATATCTGTCGATATACAAATTATAAGAAAAAGTAGAATACCTTTTTTCATTTTAAAATATTTGAAGTTTTATGAGTTTCACAAAAATTGCCACCAACGAGAGGGCTTTGTGGCAGGTGGGGCATTAGAATTCCTTCCGCCCGTAACCGCTGCTTGGCTTTTGATAAAGGTAAATATTAAGAACTAATGTTTAGCGATGTTTGTCG
>JANOTH010000253.1:0-4937 GCA_031416275.1 Ferruginibacter sp.
CGGCGATTTTAAAAACTCGCTTATACAACACGGTGATTTGAAAACAGGTAAAATTAATATAACCCACAAAATGGGAACTGATAGCATTTTTGCAGAAGGGTTAACGATTTTAAATGGGAAAATTTATCAGCTCACTTGGCAAACCCACGATGTTTTTGTGTACGATGCAAAAGACGTTTCAAAAATAATTCAAAAATTTACATGGCCGTATGAAGGTTGGGGAATAACGAACAACGGCACAGATTTAATTATTACAACCGGCGGTACAGACATGTATTTTGTAGACCCAACAAATTTTAAAATAAAAAATACAGTGCATATACACGATGACAACGGGCCTGTTGCAATGGTAAACGAATTGGAATATGTAGATGGTTTTGTTTGGGGCAACGTTTATACTACAAAAGATATTTTAAAAATAAACCCACAAACCGGAGCCGTTGTTGGCAAAATGAATTTTAATAATTTACCGGGTACAGACAGCATACCTGGTAGAACAGAATATTTTAACGGGATTGCTTACGACAGTACAAGCAAATCGTTTTTTATAACAGGAAAAAGATGGCCAAAAATTTATGAAGTGAAGGTGAATTAGGGAGAGTTATTCTTTTTTTTACACCAAGGATGCCAGGTTACAAAGGCTTTTTCTTTTTATTTGTTTAGTAGCTATCCTAAACCAGTATAGGCTTTATATTAATCATTTACTTCGCTGATTTGCATATTACATAAATCAACGAACTACATTTCTCTTTATTCAGCAACGTTTTTAAATTAGAAAATGCGCCTGTTATAAAAGCACTAACCAAATTTCCTTTTCCATTTTTATATTGCTCGCTAAGCATGCTCACATAAAAACTATCAAACCACATTGGCCTTATTTTTTTTATGGTTAAACCATACTGCTCCACCAAATTTTTCATACTCTGCGGTGAAAAATGATAAAGATGCCTTGGCGTATCGTAAGCTGCCCAAAAACGCCCATAATGTTGCGCATCATAACTTGTGTAGTTTGGTACAGCTATAAATATTTTTCCTCCGTCAGTGAGCATATCTTTTAACTGTTCCACATATTTATGTAGTTGGTGCACGTGTTCCAATACATGCCACATCGTTATGGCATCGTAATTATTGGCAGGCAAATTAAAAATATCGTGTGATGGCTGTGGCTCAATACCATAAAGGCTTTTAGCTTTTGCTCTTGCGGTTTCATCGGGCTCCAAACCGGTACTGATCCAACCATTAGTTTTCATTGTATGCAAAAAGGCACCTGTACCGCACCCAATATCTAAAATATTACCGCTAGTTCTTCCCGTCTCGCTTTCAATTAAATTCTTTTTACTCTGTAATGTTCTCTTTCTGATTGAATGGTAGAGCTTGTTTACCAAACCAACCTGCGTATCGCTGTGCGAAATATAATTTTCAGAAGCATAATATTTACCAATATCATTTTGCTCGGCAACATTTTGAGTAAATAATAATGTGCAGTTTTTGCAAGCAACCACACTAAACTCTTCGCCGGAAACTGTATAATCTTTTGCTGAGAAGATTTCTTCAATTTGAGCACTTTTACAAACAGGACAAGATGAATATGTAACCATCAAAATTATTTAGGGGATATTTTTATATAAACTTTTGGATTCGTTTACATCATATTTGTGCGCTACACCAAATAGATTATTGTGCGCTTCATTATTGTAATAAACAAAAACAACAACAACTGCAAGCACAAAAAGAGCAGCCGCCCATAGCCACCATTTATTGTTTTTTACCGCAACCGTTTCGGTAAAAAATTCGGTCATGGAGTTTCTATCAGTCTCCTTATCCCCAACTAAAATTGCATGCGAATCGTTGGGATGAATAACCCTTTCGGCATAAACAGAAGGCGTGAAATATTCTGTTTCTTTATCTCCGCTAAATAGCAACGTGTCATTCTGCGATTTTGAAAAAATACCGACGCCGTTAATTAGAAACTCCTCCCCTTCTTTTAAATTTAAAATTTCGTTCGAAATGTTTTTTAGTTGATAAGCAGCTTCATCAAAACTTATATTTTTATTTATAGCAATGTATTCAGTAAGTTTTTCACTGTCAGCTATATTATTTGAAAACGATATAGTATTTGCAGGCGCATGAATTTTTTGCTCACCTAATACTGAAACAGCAGACTCGGTTACAATATGCAAAGTGCCTATTTGTGGCAGGGCGCAATTTTTGTACTGAAAAAGATAATTGGCTAAGAGCTTTTGCATAATGCAATAATAAAACTTACTTATTAAAAACGCAATAAAATTCCCCCAAGAAAGTTGGCTCCAAATACTTCATAGTTGTGCCATCGCTCGTATTTGCTGTTTAGAATATTATTGGCATCAGCCCAAACAGAAAAGTTTTTATTTATTTTTACTTCAACACCGGCACTTAAATCTGTACCGCCACTCATAGATACTGCTGTATTGCCTTTTGCTAAATAATTACTTCCTTCAAAAACATATAAGTCAGACTTTATAAGTACTGTTTTAAAAGCCCACCAACGCAATGAACTCTTTATTTCAACCGGCATAGTATGCCATGCCCTGTCATTGCTTGTTAAAGATGTATAGCCATTAAATGTTATCCCCGCAGTTAACGAAAATTTATCTTGGTTTATATAACCAACATCTCCATGAATTCTAAAATTATTGACGGCAGTTTCGTTACTTACGTTAAATGATTTATTGTCTGTAGCAGTATCATTAATAAAGAACGGTAAATTTTTATAACGTACCAATCCTGCCTTGGCACTTAGATTAAAATGCTTTGCAACACTTGCTTTTAATCCTCCGTAATACTCAGTTTCTTTAGTATTTATTTGTTGAGAAACAGGCGACAAATAAGGATTAATCTGAGTAAGATTTTTATAACTATTCTTTACCAAACGCCCTACCCAACCGGCCTGTACGGCAAAACTTTTGTCCGGCACCTGTACTTCAGCATAAATATCGGGCATCAACTCATATTTTTTATTATCCCACGCAGGAGTAATACCGGCATTTATTTTAAAAATATCGTCATGGTAGTTTAAAGACGGAGTTATCTGTACGATGTTGTTTGAAAATTTTATATTATTGACAGCAGTGCTACGGGTTGAATATTCAGTCAAGTCGGCTTTCAATACGACCTTAGCTGTAAAATTTTCCGTAATATTTTTATCAAAAGGCAAAGTAATAATCGCATCTGTTTCATTTACTTTATCCTTATTGGTAAACAAATTCAGCTCTACGTTTGGGTTATAATTTATGCCTATGCTATTTGGTTGTGTATTTTTAAACCCTGTACGCAGGGTAACATTTACAAATTGCTGTTGTATGGAGTCTTTTTTAAACGTCAATACGTTATGATCATACCCATACAAATGATATGTATTTGCATTTACTTCTAAGCCGCCATACAACTCACTTTTTTCAAAGAAATAACTTCCCGCAGCCTTTGCATTTAATTGGCTGTAATCTTGGTTTACAATATTTCCTTTTGAACTGATGTAGTTTCCTGTCAGATTCAGCAAACTCTTTTTACCATCTCCAATACTGATGCCTCCACTAATGTAAGGAGTGGAAAAATTGCCGTAACCAACTTTCAAAAATTTCCTATTGCCCAAATATAAATTCGTATCCTGGTCAAGCGCCAATGGCTTTAAGGAAATGGGACTGTACGCATAAAATAAATTTTGAGAAGGTATTTTGTACTGAAGTTTGGGCGCTGTTGTATCTGCAGGCAATTGCGAACCCGCAAAATTAATTTTCACCGCGTTTCTCAGTACCGGTTTATAAGACGAATTGATGTCTATTGATTGCGTTTTCTTTGGCTCCTGCGCATAAGTTTTTAGCGCAAAACTGCAACAAACAAATAACAACCCAGTTCTAAAAAATCTCTTATTTATACTATTTAAAAACATACTAGTTATCAATTTTTGATTGTGATTTTTCCGCTGCTATTGCTTTGTCTAATTTTGATTGCGCCTCTACTTTTAGGCTTTCTATAGATGCATTTTTTGCTATGCTTTCGTAGGTTGCTTTTGCGTTGAAATAATCTTTTTGCTGCATAAAAATATCTCCTAATAAAATGTATGACTTCGTTACCCACTCATCGTAACCGGTCTCTTTGATGGTTGCCAATGCAGCTTTTTCAGCAGCAGCTAAATTGTTTTGAGAAAACAAACAGTTTGCAATTTCATACCTGGCTTCTGCGCCCCACAAAGATTTATTAATGGCAGCAACTGCTTTAAAAGCGGTAACAGCAGCATTGCAATCTCCTGCAATTTGTGCTGATTTTCCAAGTACCAGATTTCCTATTGACTTATCATCGGTACTTAACCCTTTTTTGGTAAGCAATTCTTTTGAAGCCACAAATGCTTCCGTATAATCTTTTAGCTGATAATAACTGCGTACCAAACCTCTTAAGGCTTCTAGTTTGTTATCTTGGTTAACAGCATTGTTGTTCAACGATTCAAAATATTTTTTAGCATCTGGGTAATTCTTTGTTTCAAAGTAAGAAATACGTGCCGCTTCCAATGTGGCTTTTTCAAAATATTTACTATTGCCTTTAGAATTTACATAAGCATAACCAACAAGTGCGTTTGCAAAATCCTTGCTTTTTTGGTAGCACTCACTTCTCTGAAAATATGCATCTACTAAAAATGCACCCGCATTGTATTTCGCTATATAATTATTATAACCAGCTATTGCTGCAGTGCAGTCTCCAACATTGTACTTATTAAATGCTGCCGAATATGAAAGTGAATCTGCCTCGGACATGGAAACAGTTTTGCCATTTTCGTTCATCAGTTTTACATACTCATCGGGTTTTCCATCTTCTACATAAATACTTTTTACAATATCTGCAGCTTCATCTGCTTCTGCAGATTGAGGATATGTTTTTATAAGCTGAGAATAGCTTTTTAATGCTTC
>JANOTH010000254.1:0-3627 GCA_031416275.1 Ferruginibacter sp.
GGTATTAGAAGCCATGCTAGCAATGTTGCAACAAAACAAAAAAATAAAATATTTACTTGCCGGCGGGTACAATAATGCTGAAAAAACATATATCGATACGCTTGTGCAAAGTTATGGGCTTACAGAAAATGTAATACTTGCAGGTTATATACCCGAGGAGGAATTGACAACCTATTTTACTATGGCAGATGTGTATGTTATGCCAAGCACAAAAGAGGGATTTGGTATTGTGTTTATTGAAGCAATGTATTACGGGTTGCCCGTAATTGCGGGCAATAAAGATGGGTCAACAGATGCATTGTTGAATGGTGAATTGGGTCTGCTCATTGAGCCGAACAGTGCAGCCGCTGTAGCGAAAGCAGTAGAAAAAATGTTGAGAAACAAAAAAGTATACGAGCCCAATCATAAGGTACTAATGAAGCATTTTGGGTACGATGGTTACAAAAGAAAAATGGAAGCTTTTATTGGCTGCGCTTAAGCAGCATGTAGTATGACGGAACAAGCAACAACAGAAAAATGGGATGAAGTAATAGAACCAACGGGCAAGCTGCTTGACCTAAGGCTAGGAGAAGTATGGAAATACAGGGACTTGCTGCTGCTCTTTGTAAAAAGAGATTTTGCTGCGCAATACAAACAAACTGTACTTGGGCCTTTATGGCATTTTATACAACCCATTTTTACTACTGCTGTTTTCTTATTGGTATTTCACAGCATTGCCAATATTGATACCGATGGTATACATGCTATTCCATTTTACATGAGTGGCATAGCCATCTGGAATTATTTTTCTAGTTGCCTCACAGGTACCTCCAACACATTTGTTGCTAACGCAGGTATATTCGGCAAAGTGTATTTCCCGAGGCTTGTAATCCCCCTGAGCACCGTGATGAGCAACATCATAAAATTTTTAATTCAGTTTTTTCTGTTGTTGGTAGTGCTTGTTTATTTTGGAATACAGGAAGGGCATTTTTATTTTGGGATTAGCTGGTTGCTTGTACCTGTGCTGGTGGTTATGATGGCAGGCATGGGTTTAGGCCTGGGTATTATTATCTCCTCGCTCACTACCAAGTACAGAGACTTTGCAGTGTTGATGGGGTTTGCAGTGCAGTTGTTGATGTATGCTACGCCGGTTGCTTATCCACTCTCTTATATAAAAGGTAAAAGCTACGAATGGTTAATCACAGCCAATCCACTAACGCCCATTGTAGAGGCTTTTCGTTTTGCATTGTTCGGGAAGGGAAGTTTTGATGCCATGCAGCTTTTGTATTCAGGGTTGTTTATAGTTGCTGCATTGTTTATAGGTACTATTATTTTTAATAGAGTGGAGAGGAGTTTTATGGATACGGTGTAAATGGTTGGTAGTTGGTAGATGGTAGGTGGTAGACGGTAGTTGGTAGATGATGGTTGGTAGATGATAGGTGGTTGTTGATAGATGGTAGGTGGTCGTTGATAGATGGTAGGTTTTAGATGGTAGGTTGTAATAGCTAGATGTTTGTTTATTTGTAAAAATAGAGAATGGCAGCTTATAAAAATTTAGAAGCTTGGAAGCACTCGATGCAATTGGTTAAAGAGATTTATATCCTAACTAAAATGTTCCCGAAAGAAGAAATGTATGCGCTTAGCTCACAATTGAAAAGAGCTGCGGTTTCTGTACCAAGTAATATAGCGGAAGGTTGTGGGAGAAATTATAAAAAAGATACGATTCAGTTTTTGCACATTGCTAGGGGCTCCCTGTATGAAACAGAAACACAGGTCGAAATAGCAAGGATGAATAATTTTATACAGGAAGGTGAATTAGCATTGTTGACAACAATAATCACAACATGTATGAAAACTTTAAATGGCTTAATAAGTTATTATGAAAAAGCTGATTTAAAATAGTAGACTTTCCTTCTATCAACCATCATCTACTAACCAACAACTACCAACCATCAACTTACAATAATCTGTGAGCACTCAATATAATTTTGGATATTGTAGCGAGAATTTTTACAAATAAGGTGTAAGTGGTAAAAAATGAATGGCAAGTCGCTATGGTCATACATTTCAACGCTATTTAAACAAAAAACAAAATAGTACCTTTAAACAGTGAATACACAAATCAACATATCGACTATTTTTCCTAAACATTTGTTTTGGGATATTGATTATGAAAACCTGGATTTCATCAATGACAGTGATATTATAATTCCCCGGGCACTATATATGACGGACACAGAAAGTTTTGAAGATGATATTAACAAACTGGAAAAAATATATACATCCAGTCAAATTGTTTTGCAGTTAAAATTAACCAAGGAAAAAATTAGTAACCAGGTATGTGAAATGGTCGCTAAAAGATACGATGTTCCTTTATTTAAAAGATTTTCAATTTAATAGAATTGAAAGCTGTTACCGATGAGTTATATGATTTGATAGTTGAACTTCAATCATTCAATGCCTTGCAATCTTTTGCGTTAGCGGGCGGCACCAATTTAGCATTAAGATATAATCATAGAATTTCATTGGATATAGATATGTTTTCTAGTAAATTGATTGGAGAAGAAGGAATGAAATTAATAAGAGATGAACTTAAAGCGTTTTACAAAAATGATTTCAAATTTGCCGAAATCATAAATGTTGAATCTGGCGATCAGTTTTGCTTTTTAAGAATGCTCATTAATAAAAATGGTGCTAATATTAAGGTTGAACTTATACAGAATGTTCAACATCTCGATCCTTTCGAAATTCATAATCAAATAAAATTATTTTCAGAAAAAGATATTGGTCTTTTTAAGTTATTAAGCGCCGGTAATAGAAAGGCGAAGAAAGATATTTATGATCTGGATTTTATAACAGAAGAAATTCAATTATCTGAGTTAGTTAATTTTTTAGAAATAAAATCTAAAAAATTCAATGATTCATCATATAAAAATTTATTCGATTTAGATGATGAATTATCCCCAATTAATGATCTAGCACTTTTACTTGAATTTGATAATATTGAGTATACGTCACTACCTCGCCGGCCGTCACATTCTACAGACAGAATTGATATAATGGTTCAAGGAAAACCATGGGTTTTAGCAAGATCCAGTTGGAAGCGAAAAGTTTTACAGGTAATGCGAGAAAGAGGAGTAGCATTACCACCGGTAAAGCCGATAAATTAGTGTTACTAAATAAATAAAATAATGAATAAAAAATTTAAAATAAGCTGTGGCCATAAATTTTGAATCACAAAGGCGCAAAGGAAGGAAAAACACAAAGAACACTATTAGTGCAAAAGCCTAAGTGAAAAGTCGGCTGACAGGTAGGTCTGTGAGCACTAATTCTGAACCACAAAGACGCAAAGGAAGAAACACAAAGAAAACGATGGATATAAAAGCATCAGTGAAAATCAGAAATAATCTGTGAGCAAAAATTGAAATACAACACACACATATCAGCAGTCATTGACGAAGGAGCAATCGTCGGCGAGGGTACCAACATCTGGCATTTTAGTCATGTAATGCCAGGTGCTGTTATTGGATCAAAATGCAACATTGGGCAGAATGTTTTTATAGATAATAATGTGGTAATTGGTAATGCTGTGAAAATTCAAAACAATGTTTCTGTTTATAATGGCGTAGTATGTGAAGATGAAGTTTT
>JANOTH010000255.1:0-3255 GCA_031416275.1 Ferruginibacter sp.
CAATGGTTAAAAACAAAGCCAAGCCTTATAAAAAATCAGAAAAAAAATTTACGGTTTCTAAGCCGACAGATCATTTACTAGATTTAAAACACGAGCCAGAATAATCGTTTATTCAATGTTCATCTATTCTAAATGACTTTCCCAAAATATAATTTTGAATCATCCTTGTAGCATTGATTTTAAAATTTTTGCTGACGTTAAGGAAATTGAGCTTATCAAATTGAGTAGTAAATAACAACATTGCAGAAAGAACGCTCGTTATTTCTTTTCATACAAATTAGCTGTTGCCTTAAAAAATCCTAAATCATCATTTATGTTACTTCGGCTAATTGTTTTAATGTTAATCATTTTAATAAAGACAATAGAGGTAGATGCTCAAAATGCCGAAGATATTTTACAAAAGAGTTATAACAAATGCCAGAGCATTGAAAATGGCTACTATGAGATGACGAAGTATCGTAAATTTATGAGTTCAAAGGATACTTCTAAAAGCTATTCTTCTTGTTATTTTAAAAAGCTTAAAAATGATGATTTAAATTTACCTGCTTATAGGATAGACTATGGTGGAATAGCTTTTTACAATGGCAATGAATTAGTGGATGCCAGTTCATATGACAGTACTGCTATTATATTTTCAAAAGAGTTGTGGGCTAAAAGAATTGAGAAAGAAAGTCGCCGCTTTAGTTTTTTTGTTCCGTTTACAAATGAGAAATATTCACTCATTCAACATGATTCTGATTTTAACGATAAGAGATATATTTTCAAACTCGTAGGCGAAGAGACATTACAAGATGATATTTGTTATCATATTCAAGTAAACGCTTTATACAAGACAGAAATTTCTGACAACTATAGAAATATAGAGACCAATTATAATTACTGGATTAAAAAATCTGACTACACACCTATTCAATATTCCATCGTTTACACAATGGTTATACAAAACGACACGACCTATCAATATGAAAAGAATGTTTTAACTAAATATGAGTTGAATAATTTAAAAGAGGAAAATCTTTTTTCACTAACATCAATCCCCGATTACTATAAATTCAAAGATTATACTCCTGCAAAAGCGATTCCTTTATTACAAAATGCGACAACCGCTCCAAATTTTGAACTCCTCTCTTTGGATGATAAAAAAATAAATTTAGAGAGGTTTAAGGGTCAACTTGTTTTAGTTGATTTTTTTACGAAATCGTGTTATCCTTGTATGTTAGCATTGCCTGGGTTACAAGCTCTTCATGAAAAATATAAATCAAAAGGTTTAAAGGTTATTGGAATTAATATTTATGATAAAAAAGAAGACGGCATAATTCCATTTCTTTCAAAGCGTAGGATAACTTATCCTGTTTTATTAGGTGGAAGAGACGTAGGCGAAAACTATAGTATATCAGTTATTCCAACAATTTATCTAATTGATAAAAATGGAAAAATAATATTTTCATTTGACGGATATGAAAAGAAGAAAGAGCAAGAACTTGAGGATATAATTAAATTAAACCTGTAATTTATTTAACTCTTTAGGGCTTATAAACCTTAGTTGAAAATATTTAATTTTTACAATAAGGTAATAAGGTTTATTACTTTGATATGAGAAAGTTTCTACGAAGGTTTATTTCTATTACAATTAAGGAGTATAAAGCTGAAAAAAGATATGCTGCTGAGCCTAGCCCGCATTGGCAGTAGTAGCCCCCGCCATAATACAACTTTGATAATAATAATCTTTTAGGCGGGGCTACTACAAAAAGGCGGATACAAATGTTCATTCAATTCCACTGATCATGCTCCTAAACAACGAAACATAAAAAAATCCCGGCTGCATTTCTACAACCGGGATCTAATATATTTTTAAACAGCTTACGCCATTTCTGAACTCATGCTTTTGCTTACACGCTTGCGGGCATCTTCATCTAAAATGTTCTTACGTAGACGGATGCTTTTTGGCGTAACCTCAATACATTCATCAGACTGTATGTACTCCATACACTCTTCTAAACTCATTTGAATTTTTGGTGCTGCCTTGCTTGCATCATCACTTCCACTTGCACGGTGATTGGTTAATTTTTTAGGCTCTGTTGCATTTACAACAAGATCGCCTGGCTTAATATGCTCCGCAATGATCTGACCTACATAAACATCTTCACCCGGATCTACAAAGAAACGTCCACGATCCTGTAATTTATCTACTGAATAACCTGTTGTACGCTCTGTAGTTTTGCTTAACAATACACCATTGTTACGACCAGGTATTGGTCCTTTCCAAGGTTTGTATTCTGTAAAACGGTGTGCCATTACAGCTTCACCTGCAGTACCTGTAAGCATGGTGCTACGCAAACCTATCAACCCACGAGATGGTATTTCAAACTCCAAATGCTGCATTTCGCCTTTGGTTTCCATTATCTGCATTTCGCCTTTGCGCTGTGTAACCAAATCAATTACTTTACCACTATATTCAGAAGGCACATCAACCACCAAATTTTCATAAGGCTCGTGCTTACTGCCATTTATTTGTTTAACCAATACCTGTGGCTGCCCAACAGTCAACTCAAAACCCTCTCTGCGCATGGTTTCTATTAAGATACCAAGGTGCAAAATACCACGACCAAAAACCAAGAAACTATCGGCTCCGTCAGTATCTTCTACACGCAATGCCAAGTTCTTTTCTGTTTCTTTCATCAACCTGTCTCTAAGGTGACGACTTGTTACAAACTTACCTTCTTTACCAAAGAAAGGTGAGTTATTAATGCTGAACAACATACTCATGGTAGGCTCATCAACACTAATTAATGGCAATGCTTCAGGGTTTTCTACATCTGCAATGGTATCACCAATATTAAATTCCTCTAAACCAACTACCGCACATATATCTCCTGCTATAACTTCTGCTACTTTCTTTTTTCCCATGCCTTCAAAAACATAGAGCTCTTTAATTTTCATTTTTTTGATGCTGCCATCGGCCTGCATCAATGCTATTTGCTGGCTTTCTTTGATAACACCACGAGCAACTTTGCCTACCGCAATACGACCAAGGAAAGAAGAGTAATCCAAAGAAGTGATCTGCATTTGCAAAGGACCTTCGTTTACTTTAGGCTCAGGTACATATTTAATAACACCATCCAACAATGGGAAAATATTGTCTATTTCTGTAAGGGTATCATTGAACCAACCATTTTTGCCCGAACCATAAAAAGTAGGGAAATCAAGCTGAGCTTCAGTTGCATCGAGGTTGAAGAATAATTCAAAAACTGCATC
>JANOTH010000256.1:0-3311 GCA_031416275.1 Ferruginibacter sp.
AAAAAATTAAATTAGTATGAAAAAGTTAACCTCAATTTTACTTGGAACGTTTTTTACATTCTTTGTTGTAAATGCGCAAACCGCAGATCCAGATATCAACATCTTAATGCAACCTGCTAGTTTAGCATTAAATACAACAGGCATATTAAATATATCTATTGCAAATAACGGTGGTAGAGATATTGTATCCAATTCTTTGAGAATTACCATATCTGTTGGAACGAATGCCGAAATTATTGGCTTGTCATCACCCACCGACTCTCGCTGGACAGTGCTGAGTTTAACAACAGGAACAAATAACACAATTAGATTATCAAATACAAATGGCACAATGACGTTTGCTTCAGGCTCGAACCCGGGTGCTAGTATTAATCTTGTGGTTAGAGGAACTGTAGAGGGCGGGCCATCAACCATAACAGGTACAATCGGTTACATTACCGCTGACAACCCCTTATTGCCTGGTAATGCGCCAAATGCAAGTCAAGGAAATGGGAATACTAATAACGACAACTCTACTACAAGTTTAATAGTAACTGCTGCAGGGCCACTACCAATCAGTCTAGTAGACTTCACTGCCACAAAACAACCAAAAGTTGTAGATCTTAACTGGCAGACTTCTAATGAGCAAAACAGTAGCTATTTTGATGTTGAATTCAGCAGAGATGGCAGTGAGTTCAAGAGCATTGGCAGAGTAAATGCTGCAGGAAATAGTAGCACCATTAAGAATTACAATTTGGTACATCAGTCTCCTGTAATTGGGGTGAACTACTATCGTTTAAAAATGGTAGATGTTGATGGATCGTTTAAATACAGTGCTGTTCGTACAGTTAAATTTAGCGGTTCTACATCAATTAAGATCATGCCTAACCCTACAACTGATAGAGTATTCATCACTTCAAACGAAGGCGGCGTATTACAGTCAGTTGGAGTATATTCTTTGGATGGTAAATTGTTACAACAGGTAACCAATTTCAATTTTGGTAAGAGTATTGATTTAAGCACATACGCTCCTTCAATCTATATTTTAAAATTGATGGATAAAGACGGTACAACAGAAGTAATAAAGGTTGTAAGGAAATAAGTCCTTTCAAGTTTTAAAAATGAATTTAAAATATAACGGTCGTCTCTTTTAGGAGGCGACCTTTTTTATTTTGCGTAGGTAAATGTCATAAAAAACTCCCAAAATATTTGAAGCGGTTTTATTTTATTTTGACAATTTATTTTCTTTCTCTTCATAGTAAACTCAAAAGAATTTCATTCCCAAATTGCTTTAGTATAATGCAAACTGCTTTCTTGAAATGCTCAGGGGTTATTCAAAACAAAATAATTAATTATTAAACAGAGAACCGTATATATGTAAGCGTATATCTATCCATAATCGTCAGGTTTATATGACAGTGACAAGCAGAAATTGTATGTGAATCGAGGATTTGGTTTTATAGGTATCCCGGCGGGGTAGGACAGTTAGTCAAAATCACTTTGATAGAATTAACATTTTTTTTAATTTCTAAATCTAACTCTTAATACACTTCGTATTTAGAAGTCAAATATAAAAGCAGGATTTTAATAAAAAATTTTATTTGCAAATGTGGATAAATTTTTTATCTTCGTAAATTGCTTATCCGAATATCCTATTAGGGCTTTATCCCTTCCACAAAAATCGTGTTTTTATCCGGTTCCATTACTTGCTGCACTTTATGTGCTGTGAATGTTTTTTCATTCCTGTGGTAACCAATAATCAGATCATTCACCTGTATAACAGTTACCAAAATGAAACAAAACTCTACAGTTTTGGCTTTAACAGCCAAATTACAAAATTTTTTTGTGAGTAAATTAGCAGGAATTTCCGTTCTTGTAATGCTCTTTTTTACCTCTCTAAATGTTTTAGGTCAATCCGAAACGTTGAGTACAGGATCCTATATTATAAATATGGGAGTTGTTCCTCAAACCACAGCCAATGGCCTTAAGCCATATGGCTTAGTTTATGATCTTTTAAAAAACTATAATGTGCCCATTAAATGGGTTATCAGCCCTACCAAAGTAAAAGACGGGGCAGATTTTTCTTATAACGGAGTAGATTATAAAGGCGGGACATTTATAATTCCTGCTGAATTTAGAAACGCTACTATAAATGGTAGAATATCTTTTTTTGGTGTAACCGGATTCACCACAATTTCCCCTTTAACAGTTAATGTAACGCACACCTTACTTTCAGCACCAATCTGGACATTAGATGTCCAAAATGGTAATATTGCTGCTAAATTTTTTACAGCTGCGGGAATTCCAAGCACTGCATATAATTTTAAAACTCCAGCAGAATTAAATGGTTGCGATGATATTTACGTAATGCCACACGCTGATCCTAGCTGGTCTTATCACGGGCCATTATATAACTGGATGCTTAATACAAAAGGATCTTTTTGGGGTGGATGTAGAACAGGAAGTGGTATTGAAAATTTATTCAATCCAGCTAGTACCACACAACAGCTGAATTTCTTGTCTAACAATGTTGCATCAGCAGGAAATGCATTGGTTCCTTACACTGCGCACGCAGACGGAACGCCTCCGTACATTCATCAATTCCCTAGCAGCCCCGCTGCTCAATATATGGGAATTACAGATGGAGCTCAACAGGGTGGTTCTGAACAAGTCTATATGCCTGTTTTAAATGGGTCTTGGCGATCTAGTACGCAAATCATTGCTTTTGATCCTACTCAGCAAAATGTTCCTACTCTTTCTCCAGGACCTGTAGCAGCTATTGCTTTTGGTAGAGCCTTCGGCAATAGCAACTTGGGTTTTGTTATGTATGAAGGTGGACATGATATTAGTGGAAGTAGTGCTGAACAAGTTGCAGCTCAACGTGCTTTTTTTAGTTTCAGTTTTAGGGTTTCTGTAGAAAAAGTACCGGTTATTAATTCTGTTTCTATCCCTGCGGTGTTTAACAGTGGAATTTCTCAAACTGTTTCAGTATCGGCTGCTTCTCCGAATGGAGCAACATTATCATACGAATGGATTTCAAGCTGTGGAGGAACTTTCTCTAATGCTGCCTCCGCATCTACAAGTTTTAATCCTCCAATCGTAACTTCAGTCACAAATTGTTCTATCACAATAAAAATTACTGACGCTTGTGGAAGAAATACATTCCGAACCGTACAGGTAAAAATACTACCACCATCAACCAATCCTGATTTAAATACAACGTTTGTAAATGTAGCGGTACCGGGTAGTGTAAGTACGAATGACAATGTACCTGCGGGGACGACTTATGGTACAACACCAGTGTTGGTATCAAGCCCTGCGGGCAGTGCAGC
>JANOTH010000257.1:0-16723 GCA_031416275.1 Ferruginibacter sp.
CCTTAGTACAAAGCCATAAATGTACAATTAGGTATGTTTATGCGTCCTACTATTTATAAAATTATTAAATATACATATTGATATGTAAAGGATAACCCCATCAGATGAAGAGGACCGATGATCTGCAAATCATTGTTATACCTTGACATGATTCCTATCATTATTTGCATGGTAATTTCATTTGAACTTCGAAAAAATTTTAGATACGAGCAGGCAATTTTATCTATAGAGAAGTTTATAGATTAATGATGTTTTCAATACCCTGAAAAAGGAATTATATCTCATTAAAGTTTACACACTAATATTACTAAATAAAATCGATTACAATTAATGAAAATGCTTCAACTAAAATTTCTATTGCTGCTCTCACTATGCATTTCTTGCAAAAATAATAGTGGGCAAAACAATCACTCACAGAAAGACGCAGATGCGCCTTCTGTAATTAGTATAGCTGGCAATTTTAGCAACCAACAGAAAATAAAATTCGAAGCTTTCAGACTTTCAGATTTTATAATTAAATATCCTCAGTTACTAGATACCAAAAAGGAATTGGATTCTTTTTACCACAAAAGGGACTATGCTTATGCCTGGTTTGATGATAAGGGGTTGATAGAGCAAGCTGCTAACTTGTACAACCATACACAGAACCTAGCTACAGAAGGTATCAATAAAAAATTACCCTACGAAAAAGAATTTGCTTTAATGATGGGTACTGATAATGATGATAGCGTAGACGTAAATACCGAGATAATGTTGACTGCCCAATACTTTGTTTATGCAAAAAAAGTATGGACGGGCTTGAGTGAAAAAGAAACACAAAGTATGAAGTGGAATGTGCCCCGTAAAAAAATAGCTTACGCTTTGTTGTTAGATTCATTACTGAATGGAAATGATTTATTAAAAACTCCACCGGTGTACAGGCAATATTCATTGCTAAAAAGCCAATTAAAAAAATATGAAGATATAAAAAAAGCAGGGAGCTTTCCAATTGTTGGTAATATTAAAAATAGCCTCAAAAAAGGTGATTCAGCAGCAATTGTTTCAGTCATTAAAAAATGGTTGTTTATTTCAGGAGATCTGCCTGTAAGCAATAACAGTGTGCTTTTTGATGATAGTATGGAAGCAGCTATTAGAAAAATACAGCTACGATTTGGGTTAAAAATTGATGGAGTTATTGGAAAGTCGTTGGTAAAAGAATTGAATATACCCATTGAAGCAAGAATGCAACAAATAATGGTAAATATGGAGCGGAGTCGCTGGGTTCCTGTAAGTGTTGCAACAGATTACCTAGTAGTGAACATACCGGAATTTAAACTCCATGCATATGAAAAGGATAGCCTTTTATGGAGTATGAATGCGGTAGTAGGAAAGCCAGTACACAATACAGTAATCTTTTCAGGCAAAATAAAATATGTTGTGTTTAGTCCTTATTGGAATGTGCCACCCGGCATATTAAAAAATGAAATTTTACCTGGCATTCGTCGCAATAGAAATTATTTAGCAAACCATAATATGGAGTGGAACAATGGACAGGTAAGGCAAAGGCCAGGTCCTGATAATGCACTTGGTCTTGTTAAGTTTTTGTTTCCGAACAGTTATAATATTTACTTACACGATACACCGGCAAAATCTTTGTTTGATGAAAGTAGCCGAGCGTTTAGCCACGGTTGTATCCGCCTTTCAGATGCAGAAAAACTTGCCAATTATCTTTTAAAAAATGATACTGCCTGGACGTCGGAAAAAATTCACGCCGCCATGAATCTTGGTAAAGAAAAATTTGTGACACTAAAAAAGTCAGAGATGGTTTTCATTGTTTATTTTACCGCATGGGTTGACTCGCAGGGACAACTTAATTTTAGAAAAGATTTGTACAACAGAGATAAACGTTTGGCAGAAATGCTTTTTGAAAATTGAGAATAATAAGTATCGGTAACATCAATTTCGCGGATCTGGCAACACATTGAGCTTATATTAAGCAGCATTGATTTTAGTTTGGTAAAAAGCTAGAACCAAGGAAAATTAATTATTCAAATTTGCGAGTTTCTTCTCGTTTAAAATTATAATATTTACTGCTTTTATATCTATCAATTGTTCATTTTTAAAATCGCTTAGTGTGCGTATGAGCGATTCCGTTGCTGTGCCTGCAATAGTGGCAAGGCTTTCTCTGCTTATGCTTATTCAAAATCCTGTGCATCCTCTGTATTATACTTTTTTTGCAAGGGCATTAATGCTACCGCTACTTTTTTTGTGCAACGAATTGTAAGCAAGGCCCAACAACTATTCTCATTTTTCGGAAATATTAAAATACTACATAAAAAAGGAGGCTGCAAATGCAGCCTCTTTTCCCATCTTTTATCAAAATATTATTGTGGTTTTGTAACAGTGTTCATTTGAAGTGTTACCGCAGTTTGCGCAAGCATTCTGCCATTTATTGAAGCGCCTGTTTGCATATTAATACCTGTGGCACCTAAAATAATCCCTTCAAAATGACTAGTGGTACCAAGGGTAACAGCACCTGCAGTTTGCCAGAAAATATTCTTAGATTGTGCCCCTCCGGTTAATGTAATGTTTACGGCAGAGCTCATATCAAGTGTTCCCGCCACCTGAAAAATCCACACATCATCTGGCCCTCCGGCAATTTTAATATCCGTTGGTATTAATAAAGAGGTGGTCCATTTATACAAACCAGGTGTAAGTGTTTTGCCGCCAATGTCGCCTGCGCCAAGGTTTAAAAAGTCAGGGTTTATACGCCCTGCAGCATCGGTGTAGGCAGTCTCCATATCGCTGATAGATGTTGTTAATCTACTTGCATCAATAGTAGCACATGGCGCAGGGCCGGCAGCATCTACGGAATAGATGTTACCGGTAACTTCTGCACACGAAACAAGAATTGCTGCACCTGTTATTGGGCTGGAGCCTACATCGCCTGTAATGGTAGATTTATAAACATTGGTAATACCCGATTTTGATAGTACTACATAATTACCTGCTATACCCAGTGGCACGGCAGCTTGTGCATTTTGGGGTTGTAAATTTCGGGCTTCTGCAGCCTGCAGGCCTGCCATTGTTGAAGGTGAATTACTAACGGTTTCTTTTTTGCAGCCAACAAATCCTAAAAATAAAAGGGCAATAGTTGGCAAGAAAATACTTTTTGTTTGCATCGTAATAATTTTTAATGGTGAATTGAAATTATTACCGTATAAAATTTTGTGAGACAATCAGCAATTGAATTTAAATGATGTCGATATTAAAATCAGGTACGGGTGAAGGGCAAAAATTTAAGCAACCTGGGTAAAATAAAAGATGTTAGGTAAGTCTTAAAAGTAGGCGTATTGGAATTGTATTTCACCCTTTGCAATAACCCCGCCAACTATTATACCTCGCCTTTAAAATAATAAATAGCGTAAATATACTCGCTGTTATATATTCTTAATTTTAAAGATTAAATAACTTAATTAGCAATCAAAATCATTTGAGATAGGGAGAGATAAATCGTTTTCTTTTTGTTTTGTTTAATACATGGCGATAAGCATAATTTCGATTTTTTTTTACACCCTTAGTTACTCCTTATTCAAATAGAAAGAGCCTATCATTTTATTTCAGCCTATGTTGACTATTTTTAATAGTTCATCTTACAAAGGGTTAAAGATTTTTTCAGTTAAAGGCTTATTTAAAATAATAAATCAATTAACCAATCCGCCTAATTTCTTCTCATTTAAAATGATAATATTCCCTGCTTTAATATCTATCAAATGTTCATTTTTAAAATCGCTTAGTGTGCGTATGAGCGATTCTGTTGCTGTGCCGGCAATGGTGGCAAGGCTTTCTCTGCTTATGCTTATTTCAAAATCTTGTGTAGACTCGGTCTTGTATTTTCTTTGTAGAAGCATTAACGCTTCCGCTACTTTTTTGCGCAACGAATTGTACGCAAGGCCTAACAGTTGCTCTTCCTTTTCCCCAATATTTTTTGCGAGCAATTGTATAAATTTTTTAGCTACCTGTGGGTTATCGTTCAGTAATTCATCAAAATCTTCTTTTGGTATCACCGATAATGTCGTGTCTTCCATTGTTTCAGCCGTATCATGGTAAACAGTTTCTTCTAACATTGCTATGTAGCCAAAAAAATCGCCCGGGCAATACAATTCTGTAACAAGTTCTTTACCATCATCATTTGTTTTGTACGCTTTTACTTTGCCCGTTACCACATAGTAAAGTCGGTTGGGGTGGTTGCCTTCGGTATAAACCGCTTGTTTCTTTTTATACTTATTTATATTTCTATTTTCTGCAAGCGAGTGTAGATCATTTTTTTTGTACGATGATTGCAGTAACATCGTTAGGTCTTCTATTGTTGGGTTTAGGTATTGCTTTAATGCATCAATTTTTTTTAAACGACTATCTATGGCGTTTAACAATTCAGTACCGTCAAAAGGTTTTGTAATGTAGTCGTCGGCACCATATTCCATCCCTTTTCTAAAATCATTTCTTTCTGTTTTCGCTGTTAAAAAAATAAAGGGTATACTTTTAATTGCTTCATTTTTTTGAACTGCATGTAGTACGCCATAACCATCCAACAAAGGCATCATAATATCGCAGACAATTAAATCAGGTATTATTTGTAATGCAAGCTCCACACCGGTTTTTCCATTAGCTGCAGTTGTTACTTCATAGTTTGCAAGTCCTAATATTTCTGCTGTATTTTCTCGTATATCATCGTTGTCTTCTATTAGCAAAATCTTTTTCATTCCCTGTGTTTTATTGTACGCAGCATGGGTTAACATTTTACGTTTTATTAAATGTCAAAATAAATTCTGTTCCTTTCTCCAACTCACTATTGCAGGCTGTTGTACCATTCATTAACTCTGCATATTTCGAAATTATATGTAAGCCCAAACCGGTACCCTGGATATTTGCAACATTTGTTCCTCTAAAAAAGCGCTCCCATAAATGATTTTGATCTTCTTTGGAAATGCCTATTCCGCTATCTTTTACGCAAAGTATCAATTGGTCAGCCGTTGCGGTGGTGGCAACTTCTATCTTACTTCCTTCTGCAGAAAACTTACTGGCATTTGATACCAGGTTCATCATAATGTGCTTCATCAATGAGCTATCGAGCGCTACATCTGTGTCACCAATGTGGTTGTAAACTATTTGTTGGTTGGGTTTTAAATTGTTTTTTATTTCTTCTATAACTTCCTTTATATGTGTGCTGATATTAAAATAAGAAATTCTTACAGGTATTTTTCCTTCTTCTATTTTACCTACGCTTAAAAAATCATTTAAAATATCTGTCAACATATTTACAGACGATACAATACGTTGCAAGTGCTTTTCACGTTTTGGTTGCTCATCTGTATTTGCATATTTTTCTATCAAATAAGAAGATGAGAGAACGGTACTTAGTGGTGTGCGAAATTCGTGTGAAGCCATAGATACAAAACGAGATTTTAATTCGCTTAAGTCTTTCTCTTTTGCCAACGAGCGAGACAGTTCTTCTTTAGATTTTTCCAGTTGGTGCATTGCATCTGTCAGCTCTTTTGTACGCTGCTCCACAGTGGCTTCTAATTCATCATTCAATTTTATAATTTCTGCCTCTGCATTTTTTCTAATAGATACATCGCTGATAAATGCTATAACATTTTTATCTCCGTCTTTTTCATAATTGCCAAGGCTAACTTCTATTGGAAATTCTTTACCATCTTTTTTTGTTGCAAAGAGTGTCATGCCTACGCCCATTGGACGGCTCTTAGGGTTGTGTGTGTAGCGTTCCCTATGATCTATGTGTTTATGGTGAAAACGTTGAGGAATTAAAATCTCTATTGGTTTATTAATTATTTCATCAATTGTATAGCAGAAAAGATTGAGCGCAAAAGGATTTACAGAAAGAATAACGCCTTTGCTGTTCACCACCACTATGCCCATAGAAGCATGGTTAAATAAGGCTTCGTAACGATACGACTGATTAAAATTATTCTGTTCTGTAGCGGGCATTCTTAAATTTAGGAAAAAAGGATAAGTAATGAGTTTTAATAAAATGAAATCTTTTTCTTGCAAAGCTCCTACACTTATTATTAAAAAAAGACGAGTTACTAAATATCGACCGGTGGCTTTTTAAAATCATCTTTTGATTGGTGTTCAAATTTCTTTCTCTCTTTATTATTACGAACAATAGTAAATATTATTAGCGCAAGCCCGAGTATTATAATTATAATAATGTACAGCGTTTTCATAAACTCTATTTTGTAAAAAAAATTTATTACCTATTCATTTCTACCACCTGCATCAATTGCTTTACAGTAACTACGCCCGATTGCCGCCATTTGGTCTCACCGTTTTTAAAAAGGATAAGTGTAGGAACACCTTGTATTTGATAAGCCGATGCAGCTTGTGGACTTTTATCAATATCAATTTTTAATATAGTTACTCCGTCTCCCAATTTTTGTTTTAGCTCTTCTAAAATTGGTTTCATCATTTTACATGGTCTACACCATTCTGCAAAAAAATCTACCAGCGTAGGTTTATTGCTTTTAATTCTTTCTGCAAATTTGTTTGACATAATTTTAAGCTTTGATTCGTTTGTATATCAATAACAATACCTAATTAGGTAACATACTATTCTCCTCATTTATTTTCGTTCCAAAAATAATTTTATATAATTGCACCAATACCAAGGGTATTAAACTTGCTACAATTGCCAGCATCCACATATCACTGCTAAGTATATTTAAACCTAGCACTCTTCTCATTTGAGGTACAGCAAAAACTAATAACATTAAACCTGCGCAAATAATTATTGCCAACCATACAAATTTATTTTTGGTAACCTCGTTTACCAATAATTTTGAATGTGGAGATGCCATGTTAAACACATGAAACAATTGTGCAAATGCCAGCGTAACAAACGCAATATTGTTAGCAGTTTTATTATCTACCAATAAAAATTGCTTAGCATAAACTACGGCAGCAATACATGCCAGCGTTATTAATAATGAATAGATAGCAATAACACCCCAGTTTTTATTAGTAACAATATGCTTTTCAATACTTCTCGGTGGTCTGTCCATCACCGTTTTATCGCCTTTGCCTAAGCCTAGTGCCAACGCAGGAAAAACATCTGTCACCATATTTAAAAATAAAATCTGCAATGGAAGTAATGTAGCAGCAGGTGCAATAAAACCCAATGTGGTTACAATAAATATTTCGCTCAAATTGCATGACACTAAATAAACTACAAACTTTTGTATATTCTGAAAAATTTCTCTACCATGCGAAACAGCTTGTGCTATTGATGTAAAGGAATCATCTTTTAAAACAATGCTTGCAGTTTCTTTTGCTACCTGTGTACCTCTTAATCCCATCGCAATACCAATATCTGCTTTTTTTAATGCAGGTGCGTCATTTACACCGTCACCCGTCATGGCTACAATATTACCAGCCTTCTGAAAAACTGTTACCATTTCCAATTTCTGTTTCGGCGTTGTTCTAGCAAATACAGCTGTTTCTAATATTTTTTTCTCCCACTCTTCTGTTATTGTATCCATTTCGGGTAAATCACTTCCGGTAATTACTTTTTGCTCGGCTTCATCTACCAAGCCTACTTTTTTTGCAATGTTTAATGCTGTCATTGGGTGGTCGCCCGTTATCATCACTATTTTTATTCCTGCTTTTCGGCAAGAAACTATTGCATCTTTTATATCCATCCTTGGCGGGTCTAAAAAACCAATCATACCTGCATATACCAAGTTATTTAAAAAGTCATCTTTACTAATATTGCTTTCTTCTTTATAGGCAAATGCCAATACCCGCAAGCCTTCCGCTGCCATTTTTTCTGATTCGGCAATTATTTTCTTTCTTTCATCATCTCCCAATTCCTTTTCTGTTTCTCCAAATAGTATCCGGCCACATTTATCCAACAAGTGCTCTACCGAACCTTTTCCCGCTACAAAGTTTCCGCTTTTACTTTTATGCAGCGTGCCCATTATTTTTGTCTCGGAGTTAAAAGGCATTTCTGATAATCTCTCGTAATCTGCTTTTAATTTATCGGCTGTGGCGCCCGATGCATCGGCTAAAAGTATCAATGCAATCTCTATGGGGTCGCCCAATAACTTCTTTTTATCCTCATCCTGTTTTGGTGAAGCGTTGTTGCACAAAGCGCCAATCAATACTAATTTTTCTACATTATTTTTACTTTTTTCAATGCTACCTTCTCCATATTTTAATGTATTATCTTCTATACTTACTTTACTATTTTCTTCAGGAAATGAAAACGTATCTACATAAATTTTATTCTCGGTTAACGTTCCCGTTTTATCAGTTAAAATAACTGTAGTACTGCCCAGTGTTTCTACAGCAGATAATTTTTTTACAATGGCATTACGCTTTGCCATCAGCAACATCCCATAAGCCAAAGCCACTGTAGATACAATAGGTAAGCCTTCGGGAAAAGCTGCCACTGCTAAAGCAATGGAAGTTTCTAAAATTAATGCCCAGTTTTTTCCTTGTATAAATCCGGTTACAGCAAAAATGGATGTCATAATTAATGTTATCCAAATAAGCTTTATGCTTAATGCAGCTATCTTTTTTTCGAGAGGGGTTTGGGTTTCTTTATGGCTATCTACCAAAGATGTAATGGTACCGAGTTGTGTATTTTCAGCAATGCCGGTTATCACTGCTTTGCCATTTCCATTTATTACAGATGTTCCTTTAAAAACCATATTAAATTGGTCTCCGAGAGCAGTTTCTTTGGGCAGCTTTTCAGTGTTTTTTTCAGTAGGTAGTGATTCTCCGGTAAGAGAAGATTCATCGCATTGCAATTGGTTTGTTTCTACTAAATGTGCGTCTCCGGGTATTACATCGCCAGCCTCTAAAACAATTAAATCCCCTACTGTAATTTTTTCAGAAGGTATTTGTAACATTTTTCCATCGCGAATAACGTTGGAAAGTATAACATCCATTTCCTTTAAAGCATTCATAGAACTACGGGCTTGCAGCTCCATAAAAAAACCAATCAATGCATTTACAAAAATTACTATCCCAATAGCAATTGCCTCAACATAATCTTGAAAGTAAAGTGTAACCGCTATTGCAAACAGCAATAAATAAACAATGGGGCTTTTAAATTGTAACACGAGCATTAACCATACTGATTTTTGCTTTTGTACTGCATAAATATTTGCTCCAAATTTTGCTGTACGGTTTTCTGCATCTGCAGCACTAATGCCATTTTGAGCATTTGTTTCCAATGCTGTTACAACTTCTTCTACAGATAAAGTATGAACATTTTCTAAGGGATATTTTATGGTCATACCTACAATATTTTAAGACTTATGAAAAACAAGTAATGGCACTTTTGCATTAAAAGAATATTCTGCAGATTTGCTTGATATAAAGATTTTATCAAACCAGGTTCTATTTTGTTCAGTAAACATGATCATTACAGAAGGTTGAATATTCTTTACTACCTCTTCAATATCTGCAACAAGACCTACATCCGGATTTCTGACTGTTGTTTCAAACTTTACATCATAAGCAGCTATTCCTTTTATTGATTCTTCTATCAAATCTATCTCGCTTTTTTTATCGAATGAAGAGCTGAGGTGAAGTAATTCTACTGAGGCTTTTAAAGGTTCTGCGAATGCAATTACTTTCAAAATTTCTTTCTCAAAATGAAGCAGATCTGATAAGTAAAGGATGCTGCCTATAGATTGCTTTTCATAATTATGCGGAATAGCAATAACAGGCACTTCTGAGTTGTTTATTAGATTGGCAGTGTTTGTACCAAGCAAACGCTTAAAAGTTCCTGCACCTCTTGTACTAATACAAATGAAATCAAAATTATTTTCGGCGGCATATTCTCTAATGCAACTGTCCGCAAAAACAGAACTTTTAATTACACATTTATAATGTGCTACACTAACGTCTACTTCCAAGTAAGTCTCTTCAACAAATGCATTAAGCTTTTCTTCTATTTTAATCGCTTCATCTTTTTCATAGCCTTCTATCCTTACTTCATTCCACGCAGTTGGCACCAAAGTATGGTAGGTATGAAAAAAAGTAAGTTCATCATTATTTTGTGAAGCCATTTGAATGGCAAATAATAAACCCGGCTTTGAGTTTTCGGAGAAATCAGTAGTTACAAGTATTTTTTTCATGTTAGTCTTTTTATTTAATTCTTAGTTTGAAATGCATATTATAACTGATCAAGTTTTTATTCACCCTTTTATGTTCCTTTATTTATTGTTCGATAAATTTCTTCCACATCATTCAGCATACATAATTCCGTACCTGCATTCATGGTAGCAGCAGTACCACAGGCAACACCATATTTTACAGCATCTACAATACCTTTTTCTTCTGATAAATAATACACAATACCAGCCACCATACTATCGCCTGCTCCTACAGTACTTTTTCTTGTTACAGATGGTGGTTTTATAATTTTTACAATATCCTTTGTTACAAGCATTGCCCCCTCTTCCCCCATTGATATAACCACTATTTCACATTTACCTGCTGCAATAATCTCTTTGGCTGCAGCTTCAATTTCATGTGGCTGTAAATGTGCCTTGCCTGAAAGAAAACACAATTCACCAAGATTTGGTTTAACCAAATAAACACCTTCATTTACTGCTTCTCTTAAGGCTTCGCCAGATGTATCTACAAAAAACTTTGCATTTTTATTCTTCGCTACTTTTGCCAGTTGTGCAAAAATGTTTAAGGGTACACCCGGTGGCAAACTTCCACTTGCTACAATAAATAAAATATCCGGCATTTTTTCTACAGCTTTCAGACAAGCTTGCCATTCTGTATCTTCTAAATGTGAACCTGGCATGCCAAAACGATATTGCGCATTTTCAGCTTCATCCAATACAATTATGTTTTCTCTGGTTTCATTCTTTACTTCAATAATTACCGAATGAATATTTTCCTGTTCTAACAGATGATTAAAATATTTACCGGTATAACCGCCAGATGGGAAAATGGCGGTTGCATTTCCGCCGAGTTTTTTTATTGCCCTGGCCACGTTTATTCCACCACCTCCAGGCTCCAATTTAGGGGCAGCACATTGCAGTTTTTTATCAGGCAACAATTTTTTTATAGATGTGCTCTTATCAATACAGGGGCTAAATGTTACGGTAACGATGGTCGGCATATTTTTTAATTATTTCCATTTCCATTAATATCTTCTTCTATCAATGTATGGGTTAATAAATTTTTGCAAGGGATGCTGTTTTGTACACAATCAATATTATAAAAAGTAGTATCTGCAATATTGGTGAGTGCTTGCACTGTTGCAAAAGCCTGGTGTGGTGTTATCAATACATTAGGCATCGTAAGCAATTTCTTCAAAATATCGTCTTTCATTTCTTTGCCTGTTAGGTCACAAAAGAAAATGCCTCTTTCGTTTTCATACACATCTGCGCCGTAATAGCCAATGTTGCCATTTTGTAACCCCTCAATAACATCCAATGTATTTACACAAGCCCCACGCCCCGTATTGATGAGCATTGTGCCCGGTTTCATTAAGTCTATTAATTTTTTATTGATGAGGTATTTTGTTTCTGGGGTAAATGAAGTGTGAATGCTGATGATATCTGCGGATGCACAAAGCGTTTCTTTGTCGGTATATTCAACATCAAAATTTTCTATCAGTTCATTATTTTCTATTAAATCGCAACACAAAATTTTACAACCAAAGCCATGCATAATTTTAACCAATACGCTACCTATTATGCCAACACCAATAATGCCGATTGTTTTACCGTGCAGATCAAAACCTATTAAATTATCTGTTGTAAAATTTTGTTGATGAATTTGCTTATCTGCAATAACTGTTTTTCGGTTAAGTGCCTGTATAAGTGCTACTACATGTTCTGCTATGGCATAAGGTGAATATGCAGGTACATTCGTTACTGCTATGCCTAATTCGTTTGCTTTTTCAATATCAATATTATCGTAGCCTGCAGCTCTCGTTGTGATGCACCTAACATCCATTTCATGTAGTGCATTTAGTACTGCTGCACTTGCATCATCGCCTGTAAAAATACTGATGGTATCGTAACCGTTTGCAAGGTGAGCAGTTTCCAAACAAAGTGGTTTTTTTAAAAATGTAATTTCGAAAGAATTTGTGTTGGCTTCTTCAAGGTAGGATTGCTCGTAGGGTTTGGTACTATAGAATAATGTTTTCATATAAAATAATTGAGCGTATTTTAAGATCTACATCGATGCCTGATATGCCTCAATTTTAAGTCCTAAAATATTTACCTATGAGTAAGACAGACGATGCAGAAAATTAGAGGCGCTTTTACTCACTTAGTTCCATAACGGGAACATGGCTGTGTAGTATGAGGTTCTTAGTATGGCTTTTTTGAAACAACTTTTCGAGTAAATTATGATGCTTTGGCATTACAACCAATAGATCAATATCATTTTCATCAACAAACTTTAAAATGCCATCGTCCTGTTGTTCGGCAATTATAAAATTATATTTAATGTTCATTGGCTTAAATGAATTTTCAAGTGTGCGAGAGAGGGAAATAAAATTTCCATTAAACTCACCTTCATTTTCAGCATTTAAAATATCAATGGTTGCATTGAAATCTTTTGCAACCAATTTAATATCGGTTATTAAATTTTGGGGTATGGCCAATTCAAAATCATACGCAATGGCGATTTTTTTTATGGCTGAAAAGGTTGCTGTTGGCGGGATTGTTATTATAGGCCAGGTAAAATTTTCAATTAATTTACCTGCATGTGAGCCCATTAACAAATGTTCTGTCTTTGATTTTCCCTGGCATCCCATAACTACTGCGTATGGTTGTAGGGTTTCGCATACTTTAACTAATTCGTCTTTAAAAACACCGATGGTTATCTCTGTGGCAATATTAAAATTGATACCGGGTTGGTTCAGTAATATTTTTTTTAGTTTTTGTATTTCCGTCCGTGCAGTTTTTTTTAATGCTTCTACATCAACATCAAAAATCATTTCTCCATAATTTGGCAATACCTCGTAAACATTAAAAAGTAAGATGTTAGCGTTAATTGTTTTGGCCATATTTACAGCATAAACTGCGGCGTTTAAAGCAGTTGGTGTAAAATCTGTAGCCAGTATAATCGTTTTCATTTTATTAATATTAAAATTTAAAAAGACAGTATAGTTGCGCTTATTAAAAATTAAAATTAATAATGGAGTATAAATTAATTGCTGACTACAATCACTTCATAAAATGATGATGGTCATAATGCTTAAATAGATATCTAATGTGCTAATTATAAGCCGGTGTTACTGATTTTAATGCACCTTAACAACTCGTTGATAAAACCCGATGCTATTTTATCGGTTGCTTCTTTGTTAATGGCATTACCATTTTCATCATAATTGTCTTGTACTTTGGCTACAGCAAACATTTCGGTAATGGTCCATGCTTTAATTTTCCATAGGGTAAATTGTAAGGAAGTTATTACCTGCGTGCCTGCAAAAGCACCGGCAGAAACTGTAGCAATAGCAATTGGTTTGTGTCGCCATTCAACCAATAAAAGATCAATAACATTTTTTAGACTTGCAGGATAACCGCCGTTGTACTCAGGTGTTACAATAATAATTCCTTCACTGTCTTTTATTTTTTTGGCAAACTCCAACGTCTTTGGCTGTGGCGAAGTTTGAAATTGCAGTCGCTCTTCAAAAATGGGGAAATTGTATTCCATCAAATCTATCATTTCTGTTTCGGCAAGTTTGTTTTCAGTAAGGTATTTTTCAAAATACAAAGCAACTCTATGGCTGTTACGGCCTGTTCTTACACTTGCAGAAATGATGGAGATTAGTGGCATAAGTTATTTTTTTACATTGGTTGAATCGTTATAAAATAGTACAATTTTACACAAATAACATTGGTAATAGAAATCAATGAAATATGTATAGTTGTTATAAATTGTTCTTAAAATGCTTGCCCAATACCCAAGTAAAATAATTTATCTTCTTTTGAGAAACCATAATCAAAGGATAGAATAGTAGATTGGTTCCAGGCTATTCGTGCACCTGCACCGTACGATGTTTTAATATTTGAAAAATTAAGGTTTTGCCATTTATCTCTCACTGTACCTGCATCAAAAAATGGTGCTACTCCAAAAGCAAAACGTTGTTTTCCAAATTTTGCTTCAGCAAGTCTTACACGTAATTCAAAATTTGAAAATGCTAATGACCTTGCTAAAAACCTGTTTGCTCTATAACCTCTTAAAGACTGCTTTCCACCCAAAGAATTAATGCTTCCATCTGGACTCCACTGGTCTTGAAATTCGAAGAAGGGAGCATTTTTTCCAAAAATATTTCCTACTCCGAGCCTACCGCCAAAAACAGTTCTTGTACCTATTGGAAGTTTTTTGTAAAATCGTCCCTGTAAAAAAAGCTTGTTGAATTTAAATTGAGAACCGATTATCGGATTTGAATATTCGTTAGCTATTTCAAAGTACTGACCTCGTGTAGGATCGGGTTCAAAATCTCTTGTATCGTAAATAAGAGCAGTTTGTAAAAGGGAAACCCAACCTCCATCAAGTCCTGAAATTAAACCTTGTTGAAAATCTCGCCTTAACAGAGAAGTGCCATTTGGTGCTTTCGTTTCCTTACCTGTAGTGGGCTCTATAGCTTCTGCTTCGGTGCCTTCAAAAGTTTTGTATTTTAAATTTTGAATTTCGTAACCACCCATTATGCGAAACACCCCTTTTTTTCCAAGGGCATAATCTGCTTTTAGATTAAGCATATATTCTGTTTCTCTAAATCTGTTTGACAATGCATCTGTAACCAAAGACGCCTCACCGATACCACCCGTTCTCAACGTTTTTCTTGCGTTGTCAAAAGCTTCATAGGTGGGATAAGTTTGTCCACCATTGGGTGTAGACGGTAGCCTTAATTCCCCGAGTGTAGATTGTTGTGACCCAAAATATAAATTAGCAGGATTTTGCTGAGCCTTAAAATCTATTTTAAAACGCCAACGAGTGCCCTTGTAATATGGAACATCTAATGATAAAATGAGTTCTCTTGCATTAGAAGTATAATATGCAGCATTTACCTTCAACTTGGCCAGATAAGGTGTGTAGGCAAAGAATGGATTTGTTCTTGTACCGTTCCAATAAATGTTGGATCTAACCCCTAACCCAAAACCTGTTACAGGGTCAGAAGAAAAATCCGGAATACCCGTAACAAAAGTTCCTTCACGTTTTTTTGCCAGATCTGCATCTGACATTCGTTTTGCCTTTATAAACCCAAGGGTATCCACAGGTGCTGGCACAGTAACTGATTGTGCATGGCTATTTGAAATTATAAATGTTAATAGTGTAAATATTGAACTAATCTTAATGCGCATCTTTTTTTTATTTTTTTATTTGCGTTCCTGTTCCTAACGCATCAATTCATCTTTAAAGTAATTCAAGCGCAGCGTATCGTTCCAGCCGTTTGGGTTTTTTTCAAATACTTTGCTGCTGTAAAATGCCATTCCTTTTAATGCTGGCAGGCTTCGTATTTTTTGTATCTGCCTTGGCAGTTGTGTTTTATCTCTCCAGGCTTCGTTGCTACCTGCACGGTAAAAACCAATACCGATGTAGCAATCATTGCCATAGCTGTGTGTTGCCCACCAATCTGCAAGGGTATTAAAATCTGCAAGTTTGTGGTCTATTTCCCAATACAACTGCGGGGTTACATAATCTATCCAACCCATGCGCAACCACAATAAAATATCGGCGTAAAGATCATCGTAATTTGTTTGTCCACCTTTTGTGTTGCTGCCCATTGTATCTACAGAAGCATTGCGCCAAATACCAAATGGGCTTATGCCAAACCTGCATTTTTTGTTGGCCTCTTTAATGGTTTTGCCAAGCATTACAATAATAGAATCTGTATTGCTGCGGCGCCAGGTATCTTTGCTCATACCCCCTCCGTACTGCCTGTACTTTGCATCATCAGGAAACTCTTTGCCTGCAATGCGATATGGATAAAAATAATCATCAAAGTGCACTGCATCTACTTTGTAACGGGTAACAACATCTTTTACCACTTTTGTTACAAATTGCTGCACCTCTTTATTACCTGGGTCAAAATATTTTTTTGCGCCGTATGTAAGAAACCATTCGGGATGCAGTTTTGTAATATGGGTAGATGTGATGGATGAATTAGCAATGTTAAATACTGCACGATATGGGTTCATCCATGCGTGAAACTCCATGCCACGTTTATGTGTTTCTGTTATCATAAACTCCAGCGGATCGTAATATGGAAATGGTGCTTGCCCCTGCACACCCGTAAGCCATTGGCTCCATGGCTCAAAGGGGGATGGATAAAATGCATCTGCAGCAGGGCGAACCTGCACGATAACAGCATTCATACCATTGCGTTGATGCATATCGAGCAATTTTAAAAACGCAGCCTTTTGTAAGTGGGCATAAATTGTTGGTGCATCTGGCCAATCAATATTGTCTACCGTAGCAACCCAAACAGCCCTAAACTCAGGCTTTTCTGCAGTTTGTGCCTGCAGCGTGCACGTGTACAAAAAAAAAGAAAGTATAAAAAAAAATTTCATTGTAGTGATTTAGTTAGCAGCGTGTACACAGTAGTTTTAAGAACTAACCCTCATTTTATCGAGTAGTTTGTTTACGTTTTTTGCATCTGCTTCTGTAAGCGAACCAGCAACGGCATCCATAGTAACTTCAAATGCATCTAGTTTTTCTAACAATTTTCTTC
>JANOTH010000258.1:0-2433 GCA_031416275.1 Ferruginibacter sp.
GGAAGTCAAAACTGTAAAAGGCGATTTTGAATACGAAGTTGGTGAAAAATCAGTTACTGTTTCAGCTGAAAAAATGAATGTATTCTATGTTGGTGTTGATAACCCTATAGCAGTATCTGCTGCGGGTGTGTCTTCAAATGACCTTAGGGTAAGCATGACTGGCGGTGATATTAGCAAAGTAAATGATAACAATTACAATGTAAGAGTATCTAAACCAGGGGAGGCTATCATTACTGTTACAGCATCTGGGGGTTTGAATGCTACTAAAAAATTCCGTGTTAAAATGATACCTGACCCTGTTGTGAAATATGGTAACAGGAAAGGAGGCGTCATAGGTTCCGGTGAAATGGCAGCCTTTAACGGATTAAGAGCTGACTTGGAAAATTTTGATTTTGCAGCGACTTGTAGTATTCAAAGCTATGCAATGGTACATATTGCAAGACGCGAAGATCCTCGACAAGCCAATGTCAATGGACCGATTAACGCAGATGCAACCCGTTTAACATCGGCAGCAAAACCAGGAGATCAATATAGCTTTATGAGTATTAAAGCTCGTTGCCCAGGTGACCTTGCAGCACGTGATCTTGGTTCTATGAGTTTCTTCGTAAAGTAAATAATTGAGTAATAATAAAACGTGTCAAAGTCAATTTTAACTATTTTATAGATACTAAATCTAACAGAGTTGTAAAAACTTCAGGAAAAAGCAAAGGTCCAGAAGGTGAAGAAGTAGATTTTGAAACGATTTATAGTGATTACAAACAAACACCAGATGGCTACTGGTTTGCTTATGCTTCAACTACGCCACAGGGTCCAATGACCTTTGATAAAATAGAAACAAACGTAAAAGTTGATGAAAATATTTTCAAAAACTAAATTGAATTGATAGTTTAATTGAAGACGCCTCGGAAATTTCAGAGGCGTCTTTATTTTTACATTGTTCACATTTATAGGTACTATCTTATAAAGTGTGTAAGTGTTCAAAAAGTTGGGGTGCACCCCAACTTTTTGAACACTTTTTTTTAATTTTAAAAACACACTTTAGTAATGGAAAATGCACAACAACTAACAGATGCTTTTTTAAAGCAACTTAAAACAGGCGATGAGCTAAACAGTTTTTTGGCCCAGCTTCAAAAAAGAGGTATTGAAAAGATTTTGGAAGGCGAGCTTGATGCTCATTTAGGCTACAACAAAAATGAAAAAAACATCTCTTCCAATGCTCGTAACGGCACCTCTTCTAAACAGGTAAAAACCTCCTTTGGAGAAACAACCATTGAAGTTCCCAGAGACAGGGATTCTTCTTTTAATCCCATGCTCATACCCAAAAGACAAAGCATGGTTGATGGGTTGGAAAATGTCATTGTATCCCTCTATGCAAAGGGAATGAGCGTAAGCGATATTGAAGAGCAGATAAGAGAGGTGTATAATTTTGAAGTATCTACATCCACCATTTCCCGTATTACAGAAACAGTAGCCAATGATATTATTGCATGGCAAAACAGACCATTAGAACCTGTCTATTTAATTGTTTGGATGGATGGTATTGTATTTAAGGTAAGAGAGAACAGCAAGGTAATTAATAAAACCATTTATTTAGCTGTAGGACTCAACAGGGATGGTAAAAAAGAGGTATTGGGTATGTGGTTGGGCAAGAATGAAAGTGCTGCTTTTTGGCTAGGCGTATTAACCGATTTAAAGGCTAGAGGAGTAGAAGATATTCTTATCACTGCGACCGATAATCTCAATGGTTTTACACAAACTATCAAACAGGTTTTTCCCGAGTCACAAACACAGATCTGCGTGGTACACCAAATCCGCAATGCTGCTCGGTATGTGGTATGGAAGGACAAAAAAGAATTTGCAAAAGATATGAAGCAGATTTATGATGCCCCTACCAAACAAGCCGCAAAAGCAGCATTGGAATACTTCTCAACGCAATGGAATCATAAATACCCATACGCCATAAAATCATGGACAGAAAATTGGGAAGAGTTAACTGTGTTTTTTGACTTCCCACTGGAAATCAGAAAGATAATTTACACCACCAACCTAATTGAAAACCTGAATGGCAAAATAAGAAAATACACTAAAAATAAATTGTCATTCCCTACAGATGAAGCCGTATTAAAATCTGTATTTTTAGCATTGAGAGAAGCAACAAAAAAATGGTCAATGCCCATACATAACTGGGGATTAATCTTAAATCAGTTCTTAACCATATTTGAAAAAAGGGTTCAGCTTTTATAAAAAAGCCAAACCCTATTAAATTAACTTACACACTTTATGGGATAGTGTCTTTTATTGATTCGATTTTAAGTGGTGCCTATTTTACTTTTACCAGATTTCTTATCATTCCATTGAAAATAAAATAATGAAATGGCAATACGCTTAACCAATATAATCTTCCCCACAAACCTCGTGGTCTAAAAGTGGCTG
>JANOTH010000259.1:0-3112 GCA_031416275.1 Ferruginibacter sp.
CAAGCGACTGCATAGGAATAATGCTGCTCTCTTTTACAAAAACAGGTAATTTTGAAAGACCTAACTCAGTGTGTCTATCACTATTGCCTTTCGTCATTTCATCGTTATACAAATCGTACCAATTGCCTGCCGGGAAATATACTTTTACAAAATCTTTTCCACTCTCTACAGGCGCTACCATTATTGACTGACCAAACAAGAATTGGTTTTGGAAAGTAGTGTTGTAAACGTTTTTATCAAAAGTATTATCAATTGCAAGCGATCTATTTACTGGTAAACCACTTTGTGTAGATTCATAAAAACTGCTGTACAAATAAGGCATTAATTTATAGCGCAACGAAATATAATTCCGAGCAATCTCTGTTACTTCTTCGCCATAAGCCCAAGGCTCAGAAGATTTTGTATTGATCCCGGTATGGTTTCTAAAATAAGGGATAAAAGCACCAAGCTGCATCCACCTTGCATACAAACCAATAGATGGATTACCTGTGAAACCTCCAATATCCATACCTGTAAATGATACGCCACTCAACCCTAAACTGTTTATTAACCTTACACCTGCCATCATATGACTATCTTCAGATCTGTTATCACCAGTCCAAATTGCAGCATAACGTTGCAAACCTGCATAGCCTGCACGAGTTAATACAAATGGTCTTTCAGTAGATGACAGTTCTCTGTAACCTTCGTAACTGGAACGGATCATTTCCAACCCATAAACATTTCTGCCCTCTAAATGCGATGCCTTTCTTCCTTCAAAATCGAACACAATATTGCTTGGCATTTTTTGCCCCCAGGTAGCTATTTCATTCATATCATTCCATACGCCACTAATGCCATTATCAACAAAAAACTTCATTTCGCTTCTCCAGTATTTACGTCCTGCCTCGCTTGTAAAATCAGCAAAATTGCACCAACCCGGCCAAACCTGTCCAGCATAATTTTTTCCATCAGCATATTTCAAATAAATTCCAGCCTTCAATCCTCTTTCGTAAGCTGCAGCACCTGGCTCTATCTTAATACCGGGGTCAACAATCACCGTGGTTTTAAAACCCATTGTTTTTAATTGATCAGTTAAACCCTTTGGATTAGGAAAACGTTCTTTGTTCCAAGTGAATAACTGGTATTTATCCATGTAATGAATATCAAGTGTAATACCATCTGCAGGTATTTTTTTCTCACGCAATGTTTGAGCTATGCGCAATACTTCGGTATCAGGATAATAACTGTAACGATTTTGTTGGTAGCCCAAACTCCACAATGGTGGCATTTTCATACGACCTGTTAGTGAGGTGTACGACTTAATAATATCAGCTACTGTACTATGGTAAATGAAGTAATAATTCATTTCGCCACCCCTCGCACCGAATGATGAAAACCTATCGTTGCTGGCGCCAAAGTTAAAGTCTGACTGAAAAGTATTGTCCATGAAGATTCCATAATTAACATTGTGGTGTATACCAATATAAAATGGAATTGTTGAATAAATAGGATCTTGTCCTGTACTATATCCATAGGCATCTGTATTCCAGTTGGTATAACCATTTCCTTTTCTGTCAAGGTCTCCTGTTTTTTCTCCAAGCCCAATAAAACGCTCCCCTTCCTGCATTTTTTTATACGTTGTTACTTCATCACCAACCCAAGAGGTTGTAAGCCCACCCTCATCTTCATTTACAACTACGCCATTATTATTGTAGAAGGTAACACTATAAGGTTTTTTTTGAAACACAACTTTTAGAGAATCGGTAACAATTGTTACGTCGTTAGCTGTTTGTGTAATTGATGCCTTCGTTTGTGTGGGATCAGCAACTACAGCATAAGAAAAGTCTTTTTTTAAAGCAAGTTTATCCATTCTAATTCTTACAACATTGGGGCTGTAAACAATAGCTTCAACGTTTGCCGTATTTGTAGTTAAATTAACTCTCTGCCCGTTTATTTTTACAGCGGAGATGTTACCTATTTCTTTAAGGTTAATTTGAGCGGAAACCTTGTTTAAAGTACAAAAGCAAAATAAAAAACAAGCTAGTGCAAATGGCTTTGATGATTTGATGAGATGAAAAGTCATAGTAAAAAAGTTTTTGAAAGATGAGCAACCTAGAAATAAACAAGTTCTGAAATAAAAGCGGAATTAAAAAATAAAAGCCAGGCGAATCATTACCTGGCTTTTTATAAAATTATTTAGAGAAACTATTGAGTTACAGGGAAACTAAAATTATCGCCTAAAGAGCCTGAATCGCCTGTTGTAAAAGGACAGTAAGGGCTTAATCTTGTTCTAAAGTGAACTTTAATTTGAGTGATTTTAGAACCTGCAGGTGGAAATTTAGGACCTACATCTCCTATCCTGAAAAATTTTGAAGGCACTATTGTCCATCCAAATAAACCGTTCCCAAAATCTTTTGCCTTTAGTGCAACATTATCAGCAACAGTTGTTTGACCTGTATAAAAATTACCATCATTCATATCTAATGGTTCACAATATTGCGACACCTGAAAATATCCATTAGTACCATCCGGTCTTTTATAGTCTATATCTGTATAAACATATACTTCTGTAGCCGCTTTTAATGCAACCCTGTTCATGGGAAGCAAATTTTTATCCATGTAAAATGTTACCACATCATCTTGTGTAAATTTTGATGGGAACGGCCTAAACACTGATGGAGTAAAAGTTAATGGATCATCCGGAAAATTAAAATCTCCTGTTTGCCTAGAGCCATTTTGATTCTTGGCCAAAAAACCAAACCGAGCACCTATTTCAGCAGCAGTTCTGTTCATATAGGTAGTTGGCGTAAGTGTAAACGTAAATCTTTGAGAAGTACCAATTCTTGTAAATCTTGCAGCAGGGTTAGAGTTACCCCATCCAAAGCCTCCCGTGTTATTTAAAGGTGAATCAAAACCACCTGCAAAACCCCAAATGTAAACGTCCTCGTTATTAGAACCAAGAGCCTGTCCTGTAAGATCAACAGTGATGGTTATTTGATCTTCTGCTGTAAAGCTGCTTGGGCTTACAGAAGCTGTAGCCTGAGAAAAACCAGTTAGTGATGCCACTAAAATGGTTAATAAGAATAATATTTTTTTCATTGTTATTTTTTTACTGTTGTAGGGAGAAATT
>JANOTH010000260.1:0-7313 GCA_031416275.1 Ferruginibacter sp.
TTTTTTGCAGTTCTATGTACTTTTTAGCGATGGTGTTTTTATCTACCACGGGTACTTCGGCTATCCCAAATAATTCGTAATAATTCATGGCACAAATTTAAGCAGTAATTAAAATGGGACAGCCTGTTTTACTTTATTCATCCTTTATCCTTTTTAAACAATTAGAAAATGTAAATTGCCGCAGCCAACAAAAATTATAATGACACATATTGGATTAATAACAGAGGGCAAAATACCGGCTGATAGTAGGGTTGCCCTTACCCCTGCACAATGTAAATGGCTTAGGCAAAACCATCCTGAAATTAAAATTACAGTACAGCACAGTGCTAACAGGTGTTTCAGCGATAAAGAATACCATGATGCCGGTATTTTAGTAGCAGAAAACTTAACTGACTGCAATATTATTTTAGGAATTAAGGAAGTGCCTGTTGATGTGTTGTTGGACAATAAGACTTATCTCTTTTTCTCTCATACAAAAAAACTGCAACCGTATAACCGGCATTTATTACAAACAATTATTAAAAAAAATATCACCTTAATTGATTACGAATGTTTGGAACATGAAGATGGTACTCGCATTATTGGATTTGGCTTCTTTGCAGGTGTAGTTGGCGCACATAATGGCATGATGGCTTATGGAAACAGAACAAGTGCATTTAAACTGGAAAGGGTTAATTCAGGAAAAAATTTACAGCATTTAATTCATACTTATTTTGGTTTAAAATTACCAGCTGTAAAAATTGCAGTTACGGGTAGTGGGAGAGTAGCCCACGGGGTTTTAGAAATTATGAACCTGATGGGCATACATGAAGCAGAGCCTGAAGATTATTGCGAAAAAGAATTTGTATATCCGGTTTATGTTCATTTAAAAGGAGCAGATTTATATAAACACAAAATTGATGGAGCTTACAGCAGGAAAGACTTTCATGCAAATCCCGAAAATTACGAATCTAAATTTTCAAACTATTTATCTAACACAGATATTTTAATGAACGGTGTTTATTGGGAAGAAAAAATTCCTCGTCTTTTTAAAATGGAAGACATAAAATCACCTGATTTTAGAATTAAAACCATTGCAGATATTACAGATGATATGGGAGGCTCGGTACCTTGTAATATTGGCGATTCAACCATTGCTGAACCAGTGTACGGTGTTAATAAAAGCGACTTTGAAAAAACGGCTCCTTACCTCCAAAATTCTGTAGATGTAATGGCTGTTGGCAACCTGCCAAATGAATTGCCAAGAGATGCAAGCCGTTACTTTGGCGAGCAACTGATAAAACATGTATTTACCGATTTGTTTAGCGGTGAAGAAAGCCGTTTGATAAATTCAGCTACAATTATTAAAAAAGGAATGTTGAACGAAGGTTATGAATATATGGAGGAGTATGCAAACGGCCCCCTAAACCCCACATAGGGGGACTTTTGAAGGTTGTTAGATCATTGAACTCACAATAAATGAAAGAGATAATTAATAGATTTTAAAATGTAAGACACTGCACCATCTTCGAATCAATAGCCAAGATATTCTCCCCCTGCGGGGGAGATAAAGGAGGCCTTAGGGACCCTAAATTACCCAGTCAACAATTTCATTATCCCATTCTTTTTTATAGGGAGACGAAACCTTAATGTAGTTGTCAGCATAACCTTCCATCATGCCATTTTTTTTTACATGCTCAAACAGTACTTTTCTTGTTTGCCCAATATGTAGTTGTGTAAACGCCTGCATTTTTTCATAGCTAAGATTACGCAATATTTTGTTGCGTTCATTTCGCACATGCATGGGTACAACAGGCGCAATGGAGAGTGCATGGGTATTATCCCTTTCTGAATAAGTGAATACATGCAAATAGGATATATCAAGCCCACGTAGAAATTCAACCGTTTCAGCAAAATCTTCTTTTGTTTCACCTGGAAATCCGACAATAACATCAACACCTATACAGCAATGTGGCATTAATAATTTTATTAGTCCAATTTTTTCAGCATACAATTCTTTTTTATACCTACGGCGCATAGCAGCCAAAGTATTATTGCTGCCGCTTTGTAATGGAATATGAAAGTGTGGCATGAAGTGCTTGCTGTTGCTAACAAATTCTATGATTTCGTTACTGAGTAAGTTCGGTTCTATAGAGGAAATTCTATAGCGTTCAATGCCTGGTAAAGCATCAAGTTCTTTAATAAGATCAAAGAAGTTTTCACCATGTTTTTTGCCTCCGCTGTAGCCCTTGCCAAAATCGCCTAAATTAATCCCGGTAAGTACTATTTCTTTTGCACCGCCCGCTGCTATTGCTTTTACGTTTTCGATTACATTGTTAATTTCGTCGCTTCTGCTTTTACCACGTGCCATGGGGATGGTGCAAAAACTACAATTGTAGTCACATCCATCCTGTACTTTTAAAAATATTCTGGTACGTTCATTTACAGAGTGAGATGGAACGAAAATATTTACATCTTCTACATCGCAACTGCAAATTTTGGTAGCGTCGTTTTTTGAAATCTCCCTTAAATGCTGTGCGATATTAAATTTTTCTGCAGCGCCAAGTACAAGATCTACACCGGGGATAGCAGCAATTTCTTGCGGTTTTAATTGCGCATAACAGCCAGTTATTACAACTAATGCTTCGGGAGCTTTTCGTTGAATTTTTCTAACAATCTGCCGGCACTCCTTGTCAGCATTATCTGTAACAGAACAGGTATTTATTACGTAAACATCTGCTACTTCATCAAATTCTTTTTTAGCAAAACCATCGTTCTCCAGCATACGCCCAAGCGCAGTAGTTTCGCTGAAGTTTAGTTTACAACCTAGAGTATGTAAGGCCACTGTTTTTTGCATGGGATGCAAAATTAAGGAAATTTAAAAGGGAACGTCAATTGATATAGTTTAGTCTTGTAATAGGTTGATTAAAATATTTCGCTTTACAAACTACTTATATGCGGAAAAGTAACATCAAGCAATACGGTAGTCTATAATATCTATATAGTATTTTGTACTTTTGAAAAATAATTGTTCAACGACTACATTTTAAGAAACAACCTGCCCGACCAAAAATCGGTATCCACCTTTACAGAACAACTCTACCAATATCTCTTTCCGATAGTAAAAAATGAAGCTACGTTCTTGGCAGACCGGAAGACCTTAGAAAATCGTTTAAGAAAAGTTTTATTGGGATTTATAGATACATGTTCAGAAGGTAGTGATATTGCTAAGGCTTCTGTTTGCGATAAGTTCTTTGATGATTTATCTAACACAGCAGACGAACTTATAAAAGATGCAAAATTTATTTTGGACTATGACCCTGCAGCCAAATCGTTAGAAGAAATTATATTAATTTACCCCGGGTTTTATGCTATTGCTATTTATAGACTTGCACATATTTTATACCTACAAAATATTTCTATTCTTCCGCGAATGATGAGTGAGCAGGCGCATAGCAAAACAGGTATTGATATTAATGCAGGAGCAACAATTGGTTGTCCTTTTTTTATAGATCATGGCACGGGAATAGTAGTTGGAGAAACTACGAAGATTGGAAATTTTGTAAAATTATACCAGGGCGTTACGCTCGGCGCTTTGGCTGTTCGTAAGGAAGATGCAGCAATAAAAAGGCATCCTACAATAGAAGATAATGTTGTAATTTATGCAGGTAGCACAATTTTAGGTGGTGATACAATTATTGGCCACGATTGCATCATCGGCGGCAATACATGGATTACACAGAGCGTTCCATCCTTTAGCGTAGTTTATCACACCGCACAAACTGTAGTAAAAGACAGAAGAGATTTTAATGAACCAATAAATTTTATCATTTAAAAAATACAGATCATGAAAGTTAAAAATATTCTAGAAACGATTGGTAATACGCCTCACGTTAAAATAAATAGGTTATACCCTGAGAACATTACTGTTTATACCAAACTTGAAAAAACAAACCCTAGCGGCAGTATAAAAGACAGAATTGCATTGGCAATGATTGAAGATGCTGAAGCACAGGGACTGATCAATAAAGACACAACTATAATTGAACCAACATCTGGCAATACAGGAATTGGGCTTGCTATGGTAGCAGCAGTAAAAGGATACAAGATAATTTTGGTAATGCCGGAAAGCATGAGTGTAGAGCGCAGAAAATTAATGAGCGTTTATGGGGCAAGTTTTGAATTAACAGCACGGGAACTTGGTATGAAAGGAGCGATTGCGAAAGCTACTGAATTGGTAGCATCAACTGCTAATGCATGGATGCCGCAGCAATTTGATAATCCATCAAACATTGATGTACACGTAAAAACTACCGCAGAAGAAATTTTTAAAGATTTCCCTGCAGGAATAGACTTTTTAATTACAGGCGTGGGAACCGGTGGGCATATCACCGGCGTTGCAGAAGTTTTGAAAAAGCACTTCCCTTCAATAAAAGTATTTGCTGTAGAACCTGAATTATCACCGGTAATTAGTGGTGGAAACCCTGCCCCGCATCCATTACAGGGAATAGGTGCCGGTTTCATTCCTACAAATTTGCACAAAGAAATATTAGATGGTGTAATACAAGTAACCAAAGAAGAAGCTTTTGATTATGCACAGCGAGCCGCAAAAGAAGAAGGCATTTTTCAAGGCATATCGAGTGGCGCAACAATGGCTGCCTTGGCAAAAAAATTATCTGAAATACCTGCCGGAAGTACGGTGCTGCTTTTCAACTACGATACTGGTGAAAGGTATTTAAGTGTGGAAGGTTTGTTTTAAAACATAAAATTGAAAGCGGGTGTTAAGTCACTCGCTTTTTTGTTTATAGGTTATTGTAAGATTATGCTCATTATGTTTTCGAGCTGCGCATTTCATTTTTGATACGCTAGGCTCTCAAATTTCATAACTTGCGACGGTGAAGAACAAAAGTTATCCATTTCTAATTTTAATAGCTGCCTTGTTACTGTTTTTTTGGGTTAAGAAAAACCAGCGTGGAAGGCAGCCCGGACGTGTAACAGTAGATGCGGTAAAAGATGATTATTATTCGTTAAGAGGAGGCAATAAAACCATCAAATACAGTCGGCATGCAAAATGCAGAATGGAATGCAGACAAATTGATGAGAGCGAGGTGAAAGAAATTTTAGCATCAGGCGAGATAAATTATAACAAAGAACAAACAAGTGAAAAAGGTGTCACATATCCATTAGAAGGTACCACACATGATGGCCAGCGTGTAAGAATTGTATTTGCACCTAAAGAAAAAGAAATTGTAGTGGTAACTGCTATAGATTTAGATAGGGATTGGCCTTGTGGAGATTGTAAATAGAGAAATATGAATTGTCAATGGTTAATACAAAGTAGATGTAGTAATAGTGATGTAGATTATAGATGAGGATTTTGGAACATTGTATTTAAGTAATTAATCTTCCATAAATTGACATTGAAAATAGAAAATGAAGTATGAAATTTAAATCATTTCTGGCAAAACCCTTTGCCATTTATATACAAAAGCAAATAAAAAAAGGGATGGTTACTGCCGTTGCAGACCAAGATGCGTTGCTTACATCCCTCCTAAAATCAGCAGCCAAAACCGAATTCGGAAAAGATCATTCATTTGCTGAAATAAAAACCCATGACGATTTTGTAAAGCTTGTACCAATAAGGGATTACGAAGATTTTAAGCCATACATCGAGAAAATAAAAGAAGGGAAACATAATATTCTGTGGAAAGGTCAGCCAATCTATTTTGCTAAAACAAGCGGCACAACAAGTGGTGTTAAATATATTCCTATTACAAAAGACTCCATACCAAACCATATTAATACAGCCCGCAATGCATTGCTTTGTTATATGGTTGAAAGTGGCAACACAAAGTTTGCGAATGGTAAGGTTATTTTTTTAAGCGGTTCGCCGGTGTTGGAGAGAGTAGGGGGAATACCAACAGGTCGCTTGAGTGGTATTGTAAACCACCATGTACCACTCTATTTACGCAGCAACCAGCTGCCCAAATATGAAACAAATTGTATTGAAGACTGGGAAGAAAAACTCGAAAAAATTGTTACTGAAACCATAGGTGAAGATATGACCCTCATTAGCGGTATTCCGCCGTGGGTACAAATGTATTTTGACAAATTAGAAGAACGTTCTGGGAAGAAAATTGCTGAGCTTTTCCCAAATTTTAGTGTGATGGTGCAGGGTGGTGTAAATTATGAACCTTATAAAGCCAAATTAATAGAAAGTATTGGTCGTCCAATTGATACAATAGAATTGTACCCTGCGAGTGAAGGTTTTTTCGCCTTTCAAGATACCCAAAAAGAAAAAGGCATGTTGCTAAATACCTGTAGTGGAATATTTTTTGAATTTGTACCCGTGGATGAACTTAAAAATGAATCGCCCAAAAGACTTACTTTAAAAGAGGTTCAACTTGGTGAAAACTATGCGCTCATTATTACTAGTAATGCAGGTTTGTGGGCATATAATATTGGCGACACTGTAAAATTTGTATCACTAAACCCTTACAGAATCGTTGTAACCGGTAGAATAAAACATTTTATTTCTGCCTTTGGCGAACATGTAATTGTGGAAGAAGCCGAGCATGCTATTTTAAAAACAACTACAGAAGAAAATGTGCGCATTAATGAATTTACAGTTGCTCCATTTGTAGCGTCCGATAAAGGAAAAAGTTACCATGAATGGTTTATTGAATTTGAAGAATTGCCAAAAGACATAAAGCTTTTTGCTCAGAAATTAGACGACAATCTTCGAAATAAAAATGCCTATTACGACGATTTGGTCAAAGGAAATATCTTGGAGGTGTTAAAAATTACCCCTGTGCAAAAAGATGGGTTTAAAAATTACATGAAAAGCGTAGGTAAACTCGGTGGCCAAAACAAAGTTCCCAAACTAAGTAATGATAGAGAAATTGCAAAAGGAATTGAAAACCTAAGCACTGTTTTGTAAAAAAATAATCAAAATTTCTTTAAGGTTACTTTAGGACATCATCAATATTCGGCAATAAATAAATGACTAAATTGCCGCCTTACTACATTTAACAATAAGAGAATATGGCTGAACAGGGTCAAAAAAGGCGCATTGCAATTTTCGGATCTACAGGATCTATTGGTACGCAGGCCCTCGATGTTATTCGCACGCACCACCATGTTTTGGAAGCAGAAATATTAACTGCCCACAGTAATGCCGACCTTCTTATTAAACAGGCACTTGAATTTTTACCCAATGCAGTTGTAATTGGGGATGAGTCAAAGTATGAACAGGTAAAGCAAGCATTAAGCGCTACGGCGATAAAAGTATTTGCGGGCGAAAACGCATTAGAAGAGGTGGCAGATTTTGATAC
>JANOTH010000261.1:0-4918 GCA_031416275.1 Ferruginibacter sp.
ACTCTTGTAGCGATGTCTGACATGTTTGTAATGTTTAGTTAATACGTTGCAAAAATATACTTTTTGGTAAAAAAACAATCATTTAAATAAAATTGTTTGGGTAAGTTAATAACATGAGTAATTAGCTCTTATCAACAAAAGTTTTGAAAGCAAAATAAGGAGCATTAGCTGTTGAAACTAAAATTAGCATTTGTATCGTGCTATTCGCTGTACCGCCTTCGGTTTCGCAAACTTACGGCTCGTGCCTCGCCTTGTTTGCATCACCTCAATCGGTGCCGCTACTATCACGGCTACATTCATCTTTAGTTATTTTGTCAACAGTTAAACAACCGCTTCACACTTAAATATTGCATAATAATCGTACATTCAAATTTGATATTAATTAAATCCTCATGGCATTAAAACAAATAGACCACGGCACACCTGAATATTTGAAAATGGTAAACCTGCGGGATAATGTATTGCGCAGACCATTAGGCTTAACCTTTGACCATGATGAATTAATGGCAGAAAAAGAAGATACGCTTATTGCTTGTATGGATGATGAACAGGTGCTTGGTTGTTGTATTCTTGTAAGAGTTGATGACAATATTGTTAGGCTAAGGCAAATGGCCGTGCTAGATAATTTACACGGTAAAGGAATTGGTGCATCTATCATGAATTTTGCAGAAAATGTTGCCAGAGATAAAGGTTTCAAAATTATGACCATGCATGCACGAGATACCGCAATTGGATTTTACGAAAAGTTCGGTTATAAAGTAAAAGGTAACCAGTTTACTGAAGTAAATATCCCTCACCATGTGATGGAAAAGGCACTGTGCTAAGGTTAAGGGCGGAAGGTTAAAAGTTGCCGTATTAGGGATCATTAAGAGCGAATCAACTTCCTCTTTTAATGATTTTAGAGGCAAAAATTTTTCTTGCTTCGTGTTCTTCATCACCATCAAAAGCATCTTTTGGAATAATAAAAAAAGAGCGTGGGTTAAAATACAAATGAAAAAAATGTGGGCTCTCCATCCAAGTACTAAAAGTGCTCCAATCCCAACCTTTATGTCCTCTTACATTTTCAATAGCAAATTGCTCATTGCCCAATACTGCACTAAAAGAATCTTTAAAAGTGGCTGTTTGCCGGTAAATTATTTGTGGCAATAAAAACCAAAAAAGAATCATTAAAAAAAACCAAAGCATAGAGCTGATTAAAAATGCTAACGGACTAATTTTTTTAAAAAAGAAAAGTGCAGCAGAAGAAATAGCAAATACATTAATAACCACCATCATCACCTTTATTTCAGGTCTGCTTATAAAATGATAACGGAGTGCCTGTATAACTTTTGGTTTATTGTACGTGAATGCATTTGATGTCATACAATAAAGATAGTAAAGGCATCATTAATTTACTTATCGCACTTTAAGTTCGTTACTGTTTATCGTAAAACTGGATAGCTGTTTCCCTTTGGTCCCAATGCATTCTATCGTCATCATTCTGCTTTCTTTAGGTCCACTTATAGAAATTTTTCCAAAATTATTTTCCTCTACAAGGGTTCCTTTCACTCTGTAGATGCTATTTTTTTCTTCACCGTTTACTTTACTTATTCCTGCCGTGTAGGATGATAAGGTGACATCGTACAATGGATAGAAACTCGGATTTTCTACTTTTATTATTTCGCTGTGGTGCCTGTCGCCACTAAAAAATACAATCCCCTCAAGCTTTTGCTTTTTTATAAAATTTAAAAGCTCGTTGTATTCATAACTATATTGTTGCATACATTCAGCCCTGCTTAGTGGATTTAATACCTGGCTCCCCACTACAATTATTTTAAATGTTGCTTTGCTAAATTCAAGCGAATTTTTTAACCATTCCATTTGTGCAGGACCAAAAAAATGTTTGTCTTTTAATGGCATTCCATTTATACTATCGGGCATATCATCTTCGCTTCTAAAAAAACGATCATCTGTTAAAAAGAGGTCAACATCGCTGTAACTTACTTTTGTGTAAATACCTTTTTTATCTTCCCCATAGCTTGGGTTAAGCATGTAATTTTTAAATATTTCCCTGCTTTCATTTTTCAGGTAAAAACTTTTTCCTGAATTATCGGGCCCATAATCATGATCATCCCATATTGAATACTGGGGCATAGCAGCTAAAAATGGTTGCATAATTTTTTGTGCTCTATCATGCGAAGCCCTATAATTTAAACCCCAAGCTGAACCAAAATCAACTTCACGTGTGTACCAGTTATCGCCCATCCACACATGAAATGCAGCATCGCTTTTTGCCATCGTTTCAAAAATGGAAGAATCACCGCCGTAGGGTTTTCCCGGCCTATCCACTGCAGGTTCATTTACATAATTGCAACTGCCTGCAAGAAAGCTAAAATCAGGCGCAGGTTTGCGCCACTGCCACAAATCCTGCGTTGTAAACTTTGTTTTAAATGGTATAGCAATCTCTTTATCGTCTACAAATAATTTGTATGAATATTCTGTATTAAAATCTAAACCATTTAATTCAATTTTAATTGGGTTGAAATCTTTACCCAATTGACCTTTATAAAAAACCGTTTTAATATTAGAAGTAACATTTGTTTTAAAATATTTTACCGCCACCTTTTTTACGTCAGCAGCAACTTCTGCCCAAATAATCGCAGTGCGCATTTGAACATTACCAGCCCAAGGACCGCTAACAAGTTTATTGTTTTGCGCAAAAAGATAAAAACTAGAAAGCAAGAGCGCAATCAAGAAAACAGAACTTTTCATAAAAATATTTTTATAAAAATAGTAAAATCATTTTCTCAAGGATGTTATTAAAACAAAACCGCCGCAAAAAGTGCGGCGGTAAGTTGTTGTAAAAATCCCCAAAATCACAACACTAAAAATTAAACCCTTGAATTTCATTTCCATCAGCACGATAAAAAACCACTTTGCCCAACTCATCTAATTTATAATCAGGATCTTTTTTATCACCAAAAACCATTTTACGAATTTCTTTACCGGTGTTCTTATCTACCATCATTACACCTGCATCTTTTGCGTTGTTACTCTTACCAAAGTTGGTAAGGATAGCCATGTAATTATTTGCTTCTCTTGTTGCTTTAAAACGCTTACTAATTGATGCAAAACTGCTAGCCGCAGCACCCGCAAACGCAGCAGCATTTGCATTTGCATTTTTAATACTGTTATCTAAAGATGGGCTTGTACTGCCATAATATCCTTTTGCATAACTCATTTGTGCAGAACGAGCCGCAGAGCCTGCCGCCACCATTGACGAAGCCAAGCCACCTAAACCACTAAGCATTTTACCTGCCATTGTACGCCCCGGTGCAGGCTCATATGTATGCCATTTCTGCTTGCCATCAAAAGAATATAATCTTGCATTCTGCTCTGAGGTAAGTAACACGCCGTTGTCTCTAACCTGTAATGAACTTGGCTCCTCCTTCCCATCAAATTTTACTCCTGTAACCCATTCTGAAATATCACCTTTTTCAAAATCAGCTTTATAAATAGTTTCATTTGCAAAAACATAGCCTACCTTATCGTTTTGGTTATCGCCACTGCAATTTTTTACCGCCATTCCCTTTGCCCATGTTTTTTCTCCGCTTTCCAAATCAAGAATATTTATTTGATCTTCTGTGCGGTAATAAAGCCCTTGTGGTACAATCTCTAAATCTCTTATTTCACCTTTAATTGAGAGTGGCTTTTTTGTTACAGATTTTCCCTCATCTAGGTTTACGATGCTTATAAAGTTTGTGCCCTGGTCTCTTTCTGTTGCTAAAATTAATTTACTGCCTACTAACTTATAAGCCATCAGGTCTCCCTGCAAATCAACGTCACTATCCCACTTTTCTGCACCGGTGTTCATATCTAGGCATAGCAACGATGCACGGTTCTTTTTACCTGCAGTAGATCTTTTAATTTTACCGATTAATCCCCCTCCACTTTTATTTGCCTTAGCCTCATCTTCTTTTGTTTTTTCAGATGTTGCAACAAGCATTCCACGGGTATCAAATAAAATATTGGTAATTGGAGAAGGCAATTCAACACGCTTCCAAACTTCTTTCCCATCTGCTACATTAAATGCAGTTAAGATATCTTGGTTCCAAAAATAAATCAAGCTCAAATTTTCTCTTTGAAAAAAATCTGCAGATGTAATTGTGGCTGCTTCATTAGCGCCTCCGTCAAGACCTTTACCAATTTTAAAAGCCCCCACCATTCCTTTTTGCTTCTTTGGCGGCGCCGCAACCGGCACATCACTTTTCATATCGATATTGTAAATCTGCTCGCCGGTTTGAGGATTTAACTTGTAAATATTTCTGTTAGTTGCAATAAAAAGTCCGTCGGCAACCTCACCTGCCTCAGATACAATTTGCTCACTGGTTTTTTCAAATAGTTTTTGTTGCTCCCACACTTTTACGCCATCAGCAAGGTTAACTTTCATTAAAGTTGGTTTACCGCTTGCTCCTATTCCATAAAATAATACGGCATTGCTTTTCATTAAATAAATTCTTTTTGTAAGTGCAATTAAACCCAAATCTCTTGTGTTGGTAATTACCTTTCCTGTTACAACATCTACAATTTTATTGGATGATTTAAACATACCCCGCTTAGCCATTACGATGTAAGGGGTACCTTCGATAGGGTCGTAGTTTTCTTCGTTAATATTTTCAACATCATCGTTCTTCCATATTTCTTTTCCGTCTGAAGGATTTACGCCATAAAGTCCATCTTTTGTACCTACAACCAATACACCTGCATCAGTAATTTTATACCAATTAATTTTTGAGGAAAAGTTTTTTGTCCAATCGCTTTTGTTTTGAGCAATTGCACCAAAGCCCAAGAGAACGCAAACAAGGAGGGAGAATAAATATTTCATAATTTTTAGTTTAGAACACAAAAATGAATTATTTATAAGCTTACTTATATACCG
>JANOTH010000262.1:0-2363 GCA_031416275.1 Ferruginibacter sp.
TCCGTACCATGGCGCTGTATAAAAAAGAAATCTCTGATGATCTTAAAATTTTCAACTTTAACAGCAACCAGATCACCATCACGTAATTCTTTTAGGATGGAGCCTTTGGGTAAAAAGCCCAAGCAATCATCTTCCCGTAAAAAGTTTTTAAGCGCCTCTGTGCCCGCAAGGCGAACACTCACTTTTAAGTTCGATATCTTAACGCCATTCTTTTCAAGGTTGTATTTTAATGCCTCCAGCGTACCAGATCCTTGTTCCCTCAACACTATCGGATATTGCTGCAAGTCTTTTACAGTAATATATTTCTTCTTTGCAATGGGGCTTTTAGCACTGCACACAGCCACTACCTCGTCAGTAATATATGGCTGGTAAAATATGGCTGAGTTCTTCTTCTTGCCTTCCACAATTCCAATATCAATTTCCTGGTCTATCAGTGCTTTTGTAATTGTATCTGTATTTCTGTTGAGCAAACTTATTTTTACCTCAGGGTATTTTTGGTGAAAGGCAGAAAGGATTTTTGGAATGATATACAAAGCAACCGTTGTGCTTGCGCCAAGTTTTAATTGTCCTTTTGCTTTAAATTGATCCGACAATGTACTCAACTCAAACTCTAACTGGCTCTGTATTTTCTTTGCTTCTTTCAGCCGTTGCAGCAATAGTTTCCCACCTGGTGTTAGGTTAATAGCACCCCCTTTTCTTTCAAACAGATTGGTCTTATAAAATGCTTCCAATGCTTTTATTTGCTTGCTTATGGCGGGTTGAGAGATAAATAATATCTCCCCCGCTTTTGTAAAGCTGAGGTTGCTTGCAACTTCTATAAATATTTCATGACGAGTAGATAGCATGTTAAAACATAGTTGGATTATGGTTAGAACATTAAATAAAAAGCATTTTCATTGCATGAAAAAGAAAGGTTTTATATCCTACATGTTTCTAAATTTGAAAGGAAGACTTTCCGTTTTATTGATTAAGTAACTCCTGCATATCCCGAAATGTCTTTCCACTTTCCGTAATCCATTCAGTAAAACCATTTGAATTTCGACCTAAAACCATATTTGATGCAGAGCTTGGACTTGTGAAGATTGCATCTTCAGTAAAAACATATTTTTCGGCTTGCTCAACTAATATTTTTGTTTCAAGTAATTTTCTTCTAAGGTTTCGATATGTTTCTGTTGTGGAAAATGACAATTCCTTTTTTGCTTCGCTTCCCTTTAACACTACGTAGCCTTTGTCAGATTCAATCATTGATGCATTAAATGATTTAGTTTTTATTTTATAGACTAAGCTAGTACTTAAAACGTCGGAATCAATTTCATTTTCCGAATGCTTAATAGTGGACGAGATTAAAAACCTAAAGCCCATTACAGGAAGCATAAGACGTATTTGTTCTAAGAAATACTCCATATCAGAAATATCAGCCTCGTGCAGAGTCGGTAAATTAGGTGATGTTCCATTCTCAATTTGAGCAGTCTTAGCATCAATCGCTATTTGAATTAAACTAGATTCTAAATACTTTATTTGAGTTTTAGTTAATAATTCGTCTTTACTAATAAAAAAAATCAACTCTTTGAAATCCTTATCAGGATCACTCAAGTGTTGCTTAAGCCTCGCTCTGATATTTTCCGCCTCCCCAATATATATTTTTTCCTCATAAGCCTCATCTGTTGGGTCACCCTTTAGAAAATAGATGCCGGGGTTATTAAATTCATGGCGCCCAATTATTTTAGCAACAGAAGACCTAGGACTATAAATAGCTTTACCTACCCAATTCCCAATTTCACACAACCTCGGACCGTATTCCGTTCCGTCGATCATATATACTGTTAACTTTTTTCCCATATTCTCGTTTTAATACTGACAACTTTTTCTTTCAAAAAATAGAAAGGAAAATTTAAAATTTATCACTTCTGCTAATTTTCTTAAAAAAAGTAATGAACCTCAATGCTATCTATAAATATATTCACTCATTTAATCCCTGTAATTTAAAGCAGGCTTCCTATCTCCCAACAAGGCCCTGTATTTGTAATCGCCTTTTGAAATAACAAACTCTTCTTTTGCCTTTTTAATAAGGTCAGGATTTGTAAATAAATCTATAACAGTAAGTGCCATCGTTTTTGCAGCCACCATCATTCCTTTTATTGCAATATCGGTGGCGCCACAAGCAACTGCCTGCCAACTGTGCGCTGCCGTGCCCGGTACCCAGGTAGCAGTTTCTAAGCCTACGGTTGGTACTGCATAACTCACATCGCCCACATCTGTTGAACCCTGGTTCTTTTCTATGTGCAAGGGCTTTACAGTTGCTGCTTCTGCAAACCCTGGTGCTGCACTTAAAAAAGATTTCTCCAGCTCTTTTGAGAATTGTA
>JANOTH010000263.1:0-2069 GCA_031416275.1 Ferruginibacter sp.
CGCATTGCACCAGGTTTATTACCTGCTCTAACACGTCTTACTTTTTCAGTGTAATAATCATCTACCAATTGAGAAGAATACTCTGTAAAACCTTCATCCATCCACGAGTACATGCTTTCGTTTGTACCCAACATCATCTGGTACCAACTGTGCATCCATTCATGAAAAGCAGTTCCCAAACCCGGACCATTTATCAACGTTGCCATTGGGTATTCCATTCCACCATCACCACCTTGTATAAATGAATATTGTGGGTAAGGATATTTGCCAAAATTCTTTTCAATAAAAGGCAATACTGCTACAGCTGCATCTGCCACTTCCTTCCAGGCAGTATCGTTTGCAGGCGCATTTTCTTTGTAGTTATAAATTACATGAATAACAGGACCGCCTGTAAAAGTTTTTCTTACGAGATGAACATATTCAAGATCTGCAGCCCAAACGAAATCATGAATATTTTTTCCAACAAAATGCCATGTTCTTTTTGATGCACCAATAGTTTTTAATTCAGTACCTGGTTTATCATAGCCCCAACCAATTTCATTTGCATTTACAAGCACACCAGTACCACCCAATTTATATGCAGCATCAATATTAATGGTAACATCAAAATCTCCCCACACACCATAAAATTCTCTAGCTACATAAGGTGTAGGGTGCCAGCCTTCATAATCGTATTCACACATTTTCGGGTACCATTGGCTCATGCTCAAACGCACGCCTGTACCTGGATTATCACGTCCGCTTCTTCTGATCTGCAAAGGAACCTGCGCTTCAAATTCCATTTCGAAAACAACTTTTGTTTTTGGCAAGATTGCTTTGGTAAGGTTTACTTCTAAAATGGTTTCGTGGTATTTAAAAGGCTGCAGTACGCCGTTCATTTTTAGAGAAATTATTTTTTGGTAACCAATTTCATGTTCTTTTAGTTTTGAAATTCTGTCACGCACCCTTGCATCCCAATCCGGTCTGCCATTGTTTAAAATTTTACCCAATTCTCTGCTACGCACATCCATACTGCTGTTTGGTTGGAATGCATTAAAATACAAATGGTAAAAAACTTTGCTCAAACTTTTATCGCTGTTGTTACTGTACTCTAATGTCTGCCTGCCTTTAAATTGGTTTTTGGCAGCATCCATATCAATATTCATTTTGTAGCTCACCCTTTGTTGCCAACGGTTTTCAGGTTGTGCAAAACCGATTAGTGTGGTAAGCGTGCATAACATAACGCATATAACTCTTATCATGTAGGTTGTTTTTTTAGATTGGTAAATTTCGGTAAAAGGGTTGAGGGTTACAATTAAAAGTGATAAATATTTTTACAATTTTGTAAAAGAAGAAATTGGGGCGTGCCCCCGATTGCCCAAAACTACAGCTCGTGCCTCGCCTTGTTTTGGTGCATCGGGGTCGGGCTTTACGCTACAATCTTTTTGCTCAAATGCAGCAAAAAGGATTTCCGCTGCAATCCCTCACGCTTAGGCGCAGTGGGCTTAAGTGCGTGGAAAACATTTTAACCAAAAACAGATAAATTAGATACCTAATAAAAATCTACCGTTGTTAATAATGATCAAGAAAATTTTCTCCTAAATTGTATGTAAATAAATAATAATGGCAGATAAAAAAATAATTAAAGGATTTCCTTTTGAAAGTTATACCAAAGAATCTTTCTCTGCCGAAGAAATGGTAGAGAAGTCTGCAGGTTTTTATGCGTGGATGGATAAACGCAGAACCTGCAGAGATTTTTCTGACAAGCCAATACCAAAACAAGTAATCGATCATATTATACTATCAGCATCTACCGCCCCTAGCGGCGCCCACAAACAACCTTGGACATTTTGTGTTGTAAGCGATGCCACAATAAAAAAACAAATTAGGGTTGCTGCTGAAGAGGAAGAAAAAAAGAGTTATGCTGGTAGAATGAGTGAGGAGTGGTTAAAAGATCTTGAGCCAATTGGAACCGATTGGGAAAAGCCATTTTTAGAAATTGCACCTTACTTAATAATTGTTTTTAAACGCAGTTACGAGTTTGAACCTAACAACCACAAACATCAAAATTATTATGTTACTGAAAGTGT
>JANOTH010000264.1:0-3793 GCA_031416275.1 Ferruginibacter sp.
CTAAGTCCTGCGGATTGTGCGAAAAATCAGCATCCATTTCAAAAATATATTCATATTTCTTTTTTAAGGCCCATTTAAAACCATGAATATATGCTGTTCCTAAACCCAATTTACCCCTTCTTTCTTCGATATGTAACCGATTGGGAAACCGCTGCATTAAGGCCTTCACAATTTCTGCGGTTCCATCGGGAGAACCATCATCTACAATCAACACATGAAAATCATTATTAAGGCCCATTACAGTTGTAATGATAGCTTCAATGTTTTCACATTCGTTATACGTTGGTATGATGACAATTTTATTCAACGGCGATTGGATATTTACTTCAAAAATATTAATAAAACCTAAACTTGAAAATAAAAGTTTGTGGTACCTACTTCTTTAGAAGTGTTCTGTTAAACAATTCTGTTAGTTTTTTCTTTGTATGCATAGGGAATTCACCTTTCATCATCCAATCATAATACTGAGGTTCTTTTTTTAATACATCTGCAACCGGCATTCCTTTGTATTTTCCAAAATTAAAAACTTCATTTCCATTTGCATCAAAACTAAATCTTCGAGCATAGTCAACAATTTTATCTTCGCCAATAACGCCCAGCACTGAATCTACCGTTGTACCAAGTTTATCGTACTTCTTTAATTGCGCCTCTAATACCTCAATTGTTGCATTGATATCTGCTTCGGCACTATGGGCATCAACCAACTCTTTTTCGCAGAAAAACTGGTATGCTGCTGAGAGTGTACGTGGCTGCATGGTATAAAAAATGTGTTGCACGTCAACCATTCTTCTATCGCTTAAATCAACATCAACACCAGCTCTTAAAAACTCTTCCATCAACATTGGAATATCGAATCGGTTGCTGTTGTAACCACCGAGGTCACAGTTTTCTAAAAACTGCCTTATTTCGTTTGACATTTGTTTAAAAGTAGGTGCATCCTTTACCATTTCATCGGTTATGCCATGTATATCGCTTGTTACCTGAGGAATTGCCATCTGCGGATTTATTAATCTGCGTTTTGCAATGCGTGTACCATCAGGCATTATTTTTACAATAGCCAATTCAACAATTCTGTCATTGGTAAGATTCACCCCCGTGGTTTCAAGATCTATAAAGGCTATTGGTCTCGTAAGTTGTAGCATGTGTAGTAATTAATAGTAGAAAAATTATTTGCACAATATACATCTTTGAAGAAAACTTAAGCATTTGCTAATAATAAATGATGATTAAGTTCGTTTAAAGGAATAAATTATCTTTGTATTTTATAAATAAAAACTATGAAAAAAATTGCAATCGTATTGGTGATGTTTTTTACTCTCGCAATACTTATAACAAGTTGTGGTAGTAGCCGAAAGGTGGGTTGCCCAAATAACCAAGGCATTATTCATTAAAAAACATACATGAACTGGAAAGAATTTACAAGTGAAGACGGCTTGGTAGAAATAACGAAACTTTCTGCCCAAAAGCCACAGGTTATTTTTAAACATAGCACTAGATGCTCCATAAGCAGTATGGCTAAAAGCCGTTTAGAAAGGGCTGAAACGCCTGAGGGGATAGATTTTAATTATCTTGATCTTATTGCCCACAGAGCAATTTCTACAAAAATTGCAGAGAATTTTGATGTGGAACATGCTTCGCCACAAGTACTGATAATTAAAGATGGTAAGTGCATTTATGACGAAAGCCATAACGCTATCAGCATGGATGAGATTGTTGAAGCGGTTGCGTAAAAAACTTCTAATAACAAAAAATCTCAACGCCAATAGCATTGAGATTTTTTTGTTTGTATAATAATTTTCAGGTTAGCAACTTCAACAGTTTTAATGAAATCTTTAGCCTTCTGAAGTGATATCCTTAAACCGAATTGGTTTTTTGAACGCATCTGATTTTTTTGCAGACTTCCCAAACCAATCATTAAAAGTTTTTAAGGTTTATTCTTCATATTTTCTGCCCCTTCCTTCATTTTATTACCTGCTTTATCCATCAATTTTGCTGCACCCTCTTTTAAATTAACAGCACCTTCTTTTAACTTATCTGCCCCTTGCTGTATTTTATCACCTGCACGGCCAATAGTTTGCAAGATATTTCCTTCTTTGTCCATCATACTGCCGTTGCCGTGTATCATAGCGCCTTCAGTTAGCATAACAGTTGTACCATCTTTCATTCTTACTTCGCCATTCGTCATAACGATAGTACCATTTTCTAAAGTTACCGACTGCATCATTACTACAGGAACACCATCTTTTATAATCATCATCTTACCATCTTTCATCATCATATCTCCCTCAGTGGAAGATTTATTGGTAATTACAGTAGAGGTGTCAGTGCTTACCGTGGTGGTGGTTGTGGCGTTTTGATCGTTACAAGCAGTAAAGATGGTTGCCAATGCTGCAACAAATAATATTTTTTTCATGTTTAGATGTTTTAACTACCCAAGCAATAACAATGCTAAAAAGTAGATAAGGAATAAGTTTATTTTATTGGGATGTAAATACCTACTTTTTCCTAAAAAATAACCTAACAGGCACACCGGTAAAGTCAAAATTCTCTCTCAATTTATTTTCGAGATAATTTTGATAAGGCAGTTTTACATCATCTGGATAGTTACAGAAAAACGCAAATGTTGGTGCAAATGTTGGAAGCTGGGTAACGTATTTTATTTTAACTGCATTTCCACGCACAACCGGAGGGTGAAATTGCTCAATGGCTTTCAACATTACTTCGTTCAGTTTACTTGTAGCTACTTTACGTTGTCTGTTTTCAAAAACCATTAAAGCTGCTTCAATACTTTTAAGTAAACGCTGCTTTTCTGTGACAGATATAAATAAAATCGGCACATCAGAAAAAGGCGCTAAACGCTGCTTTAAATCTTTTTCATAATCTCTTGCTGTATTGGTTTCTTTTTCTACAAGATCCCATTTGTTTACAAGTACTACTATACCCTTTCCTTTTTTGACTGCCATAGAAAAAATAGACAAATCTTGGGCAGTAATTCCTTTTTCTGCATCAATCATTATCATACAAACATTGGCTTCGTCCATTGCCTTTATCGCTCTAATAACGGAGTAAAATTCAATATCTTCATTCACTTTATTTTTACGACGAATACCAGCAGTATCTATCAACACAAATTCTTTGTTGAACATGTTGTAATGGGTGTGAATGGTATCTCTTGTAGTTCCTGCTACATCACTCACAATCGTACGCTCCTGACCTATTAATGCATTTAGCAAACTCGATTTGCCCACGTTGGGCTGACCAATAATTGCAAATTTTGGTATTTCGCTTTCGTCAGGTACAGAGTCACTTTCATCGGGCATTAACTCCACAATTGCATCCAATAATTCGCCTGTACCACTACCACTTATTGATGACAAGAAAAATATATGCTCAAAACCAAGGCTGTAGAATTCGCTCGCTTCCATCATCCTGGTGTGGTTATCGACTTTATTCACTACAAGAAAAACGGGTTTGGTGCTTCGGCGTAAAAGATCAGCCATACTCTCATCTAGATTTGTTATCCCTGCCGCAGCATCTACCATAAAAATGATCACATTTGCTTCATCAATGGCAATATGCACTTGCTTGCGAATCTCTCTTTCAAATACATCATCACTTCCTACAACAAAACCTCCGGTATCAATTACATTAAAAGTACGGCCGGTCCACTCGGCAACGCCATACTGGCGATCTCTCGTAACACCACTTACATCATCTACTATGGCTTTACGCTCTTCGAGCATACGATTAAAAAAAGTACTTTTACCTACGTTTGGGCGACCTGTTATTGCTA
>JANOTH010000265.1:0-5134 GCA_031416275.1 Ferruginibacter sp.
CCAGCAACAAGACATCGGGATTCATCAGAATCATTTTCGATAACAACACCCGCATGCGCCAGCCTCCACAAAACATTTTATATTGCTTGCCTAGGTCTTCATTTGCAAAACCCAGGCCTTGTAAAATAGATTCTGTTCTATGGTGAATGCTATATCCATCCAATACATACATTTCATGTAACAAATCAGCATATTTTTCAGCCAGTTTTTCATCGCCTGTTTTCTCCAGTTCTGCACCAACCACTTCCATTTCTTTCTCAATCGCTTTCACTCTTTCAAAAGCGCCCATGGCAACTTCCAAAATAGATTCATCGGTTTCAAAACCCAGCAAATCCTGGTTTAAGAAACCGATTGTAGTTTCTCTGCCTTTCTCTACCGTTCCTTTCGCAGGAGAATATTGACCCGTCAATACCTTGAGCAATGTTGATTTACCTGTACCATTGTACCCAATAAGCCCAATACGCTCGCCTGGCTGAATGTGCCATGTAGCATCTTCTACAATTGTACGTGCCCCAAACTCGAACGTAAGATTCTGTAACCCTAATAACATTTCTTGAAATTTTTTGCAAAAGTAACGTTTAATAAGGACAGTTTTAGGTGAAAATGGGCGTGTTTAAAAGGTTAACTATTTTACAATAATTTGTAGCTGCATGCCCTTATCAGTACATTTGCGGGAAATATTTTATCTATGAGAAAAATTATTCCTTTAATTGCCCTTTTAGTCATTGGGGTTGCAGTATACTTTGTAATTTTCAATAAAAAGAAAGCGACTGTTGATGAGCCAAAGCAGGAGTCTATAGTTTTAAAAAAACACTCAGAGGAGTTTAATAAAAGTACTGATAGCATTGTAAATGCTTACCTCGAAATAAAAACTGCGTTTGTAAACACTGACACTGTCGCTGCCAAAGCTGCTACAAGAAACTTTATTGTGTTAATTGATAGAATGCCTATTGATGAGCTTAAGAAGGACAAAGCCACCATTTTTGAAACGGTGCAAGGAAATATTTCAGATATTAAATCTAACGCAGCCTCATTGCTACAACAAACAGATATAACAGAAATGCGCAAGGACTTTAGCGCAGTTTCAGATATGATGTATCCATCATTTTTTACTGCCATAAATTATGAAGGGCCAAAACTGTATTTACAAAACTGCCCTATGGCTTTTAACGATTCTATTTCAGCTAATTGGATTAGCAACATGGTGCAAATTGAAAACCCATACATGGGCAAAAACCATCCAACTTACCACAGCGGAATGCTAGCTTGTGGTTCTGTAAAAGATTCTATTGTTGCGAAATAGAGAAAATGGAGTTCCCACAAAATTGATGCGCATAATTTTGGGAATAAATAAAAATTACAATGCTGTTCGCTAAAAACTTTTTGTTGAAATGCTTCTTTAGTATTGCTGTTGTTTTATGCTGCGCTAATGTTGCAATTGCACAAAAGTTTACTATCAGTGGTTATGTAAAAGATGCTTCCAGCGATGAAACAATAATTGCAGCAAACATTGCTGTGTTTGGAAAAAATACTGCCATCATCAGCAACCAATATGGCTTTTATTCCATCACGTTAAATGCAGGAAATTACCAGCTTATAACTTCTCATGTTGGCTATCGATCAACCGCATTAAATATCTCTTTAACAAAAGATACTTCGATAAATATTTCGCTTGTAAATGGTACGGCTTTATCAGAAGAGGTTTTAGTGGTCGCAACCAAAAGAGATAACAATATTAAGACTGCGCAAATGGGTAAAATTACTTTGCCAATTGATCAGATAAAAAGTGTGCCTGCATTTTTAGGAGAAGTAGATTTATTAAAAGTTATTCAATTGTTACCGGGTGTTAGAAATGCGGGGGAGGGGAGTTCGGGCATTTATGTGCGTGGCGGCGGACCAGACCAAAATTTAATTTTGCTTGATGACGCCGTTGTTTATAACACAGGGCATTTATTCGGTTTCTTTTCTATTTTTAATGCTGATGCTATTAAGAATGTCTCCCTCATTAAAGGAGGCATGCCAGCACAATATGGTGGTAGGTTATCAAGCGTTTTAGATGTGAGCATGAAGGAAGGCAACAACCAGAAATACCAGGTGGAAGGTGGGCTAGGTCTTATAGCATCAAGGATTTCGGTACAAGGACCTATCAAAAAAGACAAATCATCATTTATTATTTCAGGTAGAAGAACCTATGTGGATGCTCTTGCAAAAGGCTTTATAAAAAAGAGCAGTCCGTTTTTTGGTTCGGGCTATTATTTTTATGATTTAAATGCAAAAGCCAATTATAAATTTAGTGAGAAGGACAGGGTTTATTTAAGTGGTTATTTTGGTAGAGATGTGTTTGATTTTGTAAACGGCAAACAAAGTTTAAAAGTAAATATCCCTTGGGGAAATGCAACAGGAACACTTCGTTGGAACCATGTTTTCAATAATAAATTGTTTACGAACACAACATTGGTGTACAACGACTACAACTTTACGTTCAACGGACTCCAAAATAATTTTCAGATACAATTGGCATCGGGCATAAGAGATGTTACTTTAAAACAGGATTACGATTTTTACCCGGCATCTAAACACAAAGTAAAATTTGGCTGGCTGTACACTTATCATCGTTTTAAACCTTCTGTTGTAAGTGGTAAGCAGGATTCGATTGTGTTTAATCCGCAAAATGCACAGGTAAAGTTTGCACATGAGGCTGCTGTTTATATCCAAGATGATTGGGATATCTCGTCAAAGCTAAAAGTGAATGCGGGGCTGAGATACAGCGGGTTTCAACAAATTGGTGCTTACAAATTGTATAACACGGATATGTTTGGAAACAGGCTAGACAGTACCATTTTTAAAAGAGGAGAGCCAGTACAAACTTATGGCGGTTTAGAACCTAGGCTTACGCTTCGCTATGAGTTAAACACAGAAACTTCCTTGAAGGCGTCGGTAACAAGAAATTTGCAATATATACATTTGGTAAGCAATGCAGGCACAACGCTGCCAACAGATTTGTGGGTGCCGAGCACTTTAAAAGTAAAGCCACAAATAAGTACATTATACGCTGCTGGTCTGTTTAAAAATTTTAAAGAAAACATGTTTGAAACATCTGTGGAGGTTTATTACAAACAGATGCAAAACCAAATTGAATACAGAGAAGGTTATACGCCCAACACCTTAAAGGATACGGAAGATGATTTTACTTTTGGCAAGGGGTGGAGCTATGGCACAGAACTTTTTATAAATAAATTAAAAGGAAGATTTACAGGTTGGATAGGTTACACCCTCAGCTGGACATATAGAAAATTTGATAAACTTAATGGGGGCGATAAATATTTTGCAAAGTACGACCGCAGAAATGATATGAGTATCGTTGCATTGTATAACCTAAATAAAAAATGGAAATTCTCTGCAACATTTGTTTACGGTACGGGCAATGCAACTACACTGCCACAGCGGTTTTACATAGTTGGTGGGGTACTTACACAAGAGTATAGCAACATCAATCAATACCGTTTGCCTTCCTATCACAGATTGGATATGTCAGCAGTATTAACACCGAAAAAGAATGAGGGTAGAAAATTAAAAACAGAATGGGTTTTCAGTATTTACAATGCATACAGTAGGCAAAATCCTTACTTTATTTATTACGATCAAACTGGCAGTCCGTATGATGGTTCTTTAAAAGTACAGGCAAAACAGGTTTCGCTTTTCCCGATTATACCCGCTGTCACTTGGAATTTTAAGTTTTAGAGCGTTCAGAAACTTTTTGAGTTAATTATTGCTTTTTATCACCGCAGCGTACTAGAGTATAAAGAGATTCCCAGAGAACAGCGTTCTCTGCGTGAACTCCTTTCATCTCATTTTCTCCGCGGTGAAAAATATATACAGAAATTAAATAGTAAAAGAAGAATTTAATACCAATAGTTTTTATTTTCCGCTGAATATTCTTTTAAATGGTCTAACGTTTTGACCGATAAAATCTTCGGGCATGTGGTCGTCATCAGGCAAGCCAATAGGAAGATAAGCATCATCTTTTGGCCAATAATTGGTGCGGAAAATATAATCCCAAACACTTAAAGTAATACCATAATTAAAACCTGTTGGATGGTTTTCAGGCATGCATTTAGCATGATGCAACAAATGCATTTGCGGTCCATTAAAAAGGTATTTAAATGGACCTAAGTTTATTTTTAAGTTAGCATGACCAAGCTGTCCGGTAACGAGTGTAAAAATGTGCACGATAAAGAAATCGCTTATGCCAAAACCGATCATGGCTAGTGGAATGTATTCCAGGCTCCGGTAAATAATATTTTCCATCCAGTGGTAGCGCATTAAAGCGGCAAAGCCCATTTCTTTTGTGCTGTGGTGCACTTTATGAAACTCCCACATCCATTTTACATTATGTAAAAGCCTGTGTATAGCCCACTGCATAAAATCTCTAAATACAAAAATGAAAAGAAGTTGACTCCATTTAGGCCATGTAACTACATTTAGTGCAACTAAGTTTTGAATTCCAAAAAAGCTAAGAAAATCTGAGAAAGCATTTACAGCCACCATGCTCAAAGCATTGTAAGCAATGAGTGCAAATAAAAAGTAATTCCAAAAAAGATAGAAAGCATCTAACCAAAAATGTTCCCTAATCAATGGTTGGTTCTTACGCCATGGAAACAGAATTTCTGCTAACCATATAATTAGCGACGCCCCGATAAGCCAGTAAAAATAGTTATGCCAGCTCGGTGTAAGAACCTCTTTAACAAAAAAGTTCGCATACCCAACATAAGCATCTTCAATTATTTTTAAATATTCCTTCATTGATGAGTGTAAAATTACATGTAAAAGAGTTCGACTCTTTTCGATTATGGTTAAAATGTATGTAAACTAAATGCAGTTTGTTTTTTTGTTAACCTTAAATTTGTTGTAATACTTATCATTAATGAACATTTCCAGCCAAATAACAGCTTTGTACGATCGGGTTCCCCGCAGGCACACAACAGATAATGTAAAAGATATTTACAGCATTATAGAGGAATATGAAGATGTGTTAATATAGATTGAATCCATCAATGCATTCTACGAAAAAAACATTTCGTCGTATTTTGATGCAGCATCCACGGCTAAAGCAGCCATCAAAAAATCTTCCGAT
>JANOTH010000266.1:0-4223 GCA_031416275.1 Ferruginibacter sp.
ACGATGATGACGACGACGATATTGATGTAGCAGATGATTGGGAAAAAACGGAAGAAGATGAAGACTGGGATAAAGATTTTGATGAGTTTGACGTGCCTGCATCAAAAATAAAAAAAGCAGCAGGTAAAAAAGTTAAAGACGATGATGATGATTTAAAATTAGACGATGATTTTAAAGAGTTCGATTTATTTGATGACGATGATGATTTAGGTGGCGGAAAAGGTGGGCGTTTTAATGATGATGACTATTAAAATTAATGATTATAAAAGATAATTTTTTCGAGAATACTAAAATGAAAATGTTGAATTGGGCTAACCGATTCAACATTTTTTGTTTGTTAGATAATAATCACTACACTTTTGAAGAAGCTTCGTTTGAATGTATTATGGCTGTTGGCTGTGCAAGTTCATACAGTTTTAAGGGAGAAAATGATTTAGAAGAGTTACAAAAATTTCATGATACAAACCCAAAATGGCTTTTTGGCCATCTTGGTTACAATGCTGGTGGTAAAAGTTATAAAGAGAAGGAACCTGCAGATGCATATTTTGGTGATGGTTTTTTCTTTGAGCCAGAAACCATCATAAAATTATCTGCAAGTAAAATAGAAGTTTTAAAAAGTAGCAAAAGTGCAGGCTCCATTATTGACGAAATTGACAACACCGAAATTCAGAATATTGAAAAGAGTATTCCTTTAAAAGTACAACCCGGTATTGATAGGGATCAATACGTAGCCGCAATAAAAAACTTGAAGGAACATATAAAGAGAGGCGATTGCTATGAAGTGAATTTTTGTCAAAAATTTGCGGTGTCCAATGCTGTTATAGATCCGATTAATATTTACAGAAAACTTACTGAATTATCTCCCTCTCCATTTGGAGCATTATACAAATTAAACGACAATTACTGTTTGTGCGCAAGCCCCGAGCGGTTTTTACAGAAAAAAGGAATGGAACTTATTTCGCAGCCCATAAAAGGGACGAGCAAAAGAGATATTGATCCCTATTTAGATGAGTCAAATAAGAAACATTTAACTACCAGCAAAAAAGAAAAAAGTGAAAATGTTATGGTTGTTGATCTTGTACGAAATGATATGAGTATGGTATGCGAAAAAGGTTCTGTAAGCGTGAGAGAGTTATTTGCAGTGTATAGTTTCCCTCAGGTACATCAAATGATAAGTACTATAAAAGGAAAACTTGCAGCTGATAAAACTTTTACGCAAGCTATTGAAGCATGTTTTCCTATGGGCTCAATGACAGGTGCACCCAAAAAACGGGTGATGGAGCTTATAGAAAAATATGAGGCTTCTCCTAGAGGATTGTTCTCAGGAAGTATTGGTTATATAACTCCTGCAGGGGATTTTGATTTTAATGTTGTAATTAGAAGTATTTTCTACCATAACCTAAGTAAAGAAATTGCTTTTTTTGCGGGCAGCGGAATTACTTTTTACAGTGAGCCCGAAGAGGAGTATGAAGAGTGCATGTTGAAAGCAAATGCCATCATTAAAATATTAACCGGGTAACTTTTAACGAACTTTTTGTAGCTAAAAAAATAATTACAAAACCAAAGCCTTTTTATGGATATTTTTTAAGGTATATGCAATTTTAATTTATTGCTGCTAAAACCTCATATGGCAAATCGTTTTATTTAAGTCGCCATTACCTGCACAAACCCAATAAAATTTTGTCATAGTACGGAAACTAAAAAGGCTTTCAATTTCATTCATTGAAAGCCTTTGCCAATCTATGTTTTAAAAGAATTTACCAACCATTTTTGACGACATTGTCAAAAAATCACACTTGTAAGATTTTATACCAACCTCTAATAATCTGCTAATGTGCTTGGTAACTCTGCTAAGGCCTTTGCAAGTTGCTCATCGTTTGGCGCAATGCCGTGCCATTCGTGGGTTCCTTCCATGAAAGAAACACCTTTACCCATAACTGTTTTCATCAAAATTATAACTGGCTTACCTTTTCCGGTTTTTGTTTTTGCTGTATTAAGTCCCGCAACTACCGCATCTACATCATTGCCATCCATTTCCATAACATCCCACCCAAAGGCTTCAAATTTTGCGTGGAGGTTGCCAAGGCTCATTACTTTTTCAGTAGAGCCATCAATTTGCTGGCCATTTAAATCAATGGTTGCAATTAAATTATCTACATTTTTACTTCCGGCAAACATAATGGCTTCCCAGTTTTGTCCTTCTTCGAGTTCTCCATCGCCATGCAGAGAATAAACCAAGTGGGCATCGTTGTTCATTTTTTTTGTGATTGCTGCACCAATTGCTACACTCATACCCTGCCCGAGGCTCCCACTCGCAATTCTAATGCCCGGCAGGTGTTCATGTGTGGTAGGATGCCCCTGTAGGCGGCTGTTTAATTTACGAAAAGTAGCTAATTCTGCTATGGGAAAATATCCACATCTAGCAAGTGTACTATACCAAACTGGGGAAATATGTCCATTGCTTAAAAAGAATAGATCCTCTTCTTTTCCATCCATTTTAAAATCAGTATCGTGTTTTAAAACAGAGAAATACAGAGCGGTCAAGTATTCAGTACAACCTAATGATCCACCTGGATGTCCACTTTGCACACCATGTACCATCCTTACAATATCCCTCCTTATTTGAGTAGCAATATTTTTTAAATCGGTCATTTTTAATAAAATTTAAAATTGGTTAAGTTATTGATTGCAAACGTAATTGAAACTCTACATTTTTTATCCAAAAAAGTAGCAATTATTAAACAAACATAATAAGAGTAGGCCTTAAACGTTAATAAAATGGAATTTTGTTTATTATTTTTATGTGAATAGACAGCATAAACTGTCTCAAAATCATCATATTAATAACATATTCTTTACTTTTGTAGGGTATTGGTCTCAATAAAATATATGCAACACATTATTCTTAGCGCCATCACGGCTTTTATTATAACATTTTTTGCCATCCCTGTAATTATTGAAATTGCAAAAAGCAAAAAGCTCTTTGATGAACCTGATGAGCGAAAGGTTCATAAATCGGTAATACCTACATTAGGTGGGCTCGGAATTTTTGCCGGTTTTATTGTTGCCACTTTAATGGGTGCGCCCGATTCGCCTGATTTAAAATATTTTGCTGCAGCGTTCATTGTTATTTTCTTTTTGGGTTTAAAAGACGATATACTCGTTTTATCTGCCAACAAAAAATTTATAGGGCAGTTAATTGCCGCAATAATCGTAATGCATTTTGGTAATGTTTATATAAACGATATGCATGGTTTCTTAGGCATAAATACTATTCCTTATTATGCCAGTGTGTTTCTTACGCTTTTTACAATAATAGTTATTACGAACGCATTTAACTTAATTGACGGTATTGATGGTTTGGCGGGAAGTCTTGGCTTTATAACCACTTTGGCTTTTGGAGCTTATTTCTTTTACGCTAATGAAATTACATATGCAGTAATGGCAATTGCACTATCGGCGTCTATTTTTGGTTTTTTAATATATAATTTCTCACCCGCTAAGATTTTTATGGGTGATACAGGTTCGCTGCTAATAGGTATAATAAATGCTATTCTTGTAATTAAGTTTATAAATGTAGCGGGTACAACCGGGCAACCTTTTAGTTTACACGCAGCACCGGCTTTAGGATTTGCAGTTTTAATAGTGCCACTTTTTGATACTTTACGTGTATTTGGACTTAGAATTTTAGATAGACGCTCACCATTTAGTCCTGACAGAATACATGTTCATCATTATCTTTTGGATCTTGGTTTTTCGCATAAGAAAATTACTTTCTCACTTGTTGGTGCGACATTACTTTTTATTACAACAGCGTATTTTTTAAGAAATTTCGATTGTACAGTCGTAATTGGCGCACTTTTAGCTATCGCCTTTATCTTGATAGGGATTATTTATTTTGCGAGACAGCGTGTAAAATCAGGATACGAAATTGAACCAGAGCATCAATCAATGATACATACATCACACAAAATATTCAATTTTAATAAAGAAGTGGTTGAGGTAGACTGAGTGGATTATTAATAATTTTTTAAAATATTTTAATCTGATGGGTAACCATCAGATTTTTTTTAGCTTTGCAGCCAACTCAAACATATGTCAGACGAATTATCACTAATACTTGAAGATGCAGCTTCCACTATGGGTAAGGCAATTAACCACCTCGAAGCTGAATTGGTTAAAATAAGGGCCGGAAAGGCAAACCCTGTTATGCTCGATGGGAT
>JANOTH010000267.1:0-3356 GCA_031416275.1 Ferruginibacter sp.
TAACTTGGTATTGATGCCCGGCGATAAAATACAGTTCAAAGTAAAAGCATTACCAGGCGCCACTGTAACAACCATTAACAACACACAGCTATACGAAATGCCTGTCACACAAAGCGCAGGCATGGCAGGCATTTACCAAGGCGAGTATGTTGTAAAGCCTACTGATAACTTTTCTGCAGCTAAAATATCGGTAACAATTACCGGTACTGATGGTACTAAAATATCTAAAGAAACAAGCAATACTTTTGCGGTAATGTCACCCTTAAGTTCTGATGTTTGCTTTACAAAAGGTCGGTTGGCGCATTTAGAATATGGCCTTGGCGAGGATAGACTCGGCGGTGCAAAAATTGGTTATTTAGATAGCCTTATTCCTTTAAAAATTATTGGGAAAGTTGGTGACAGCTACAAAATATTATTAGCTCCCAATCGTACTGCTTACATACCAGATGATGTAGTAACACTTGCACCCAAAGGAACATTTGCAGGCTATGCATTAACAGACCGCTGGCAGGTATTTGGTGACAGCAGCTACGATTATATCAGCATTGGGCTCACTGCAAAATTGCCGTACCAATCTATGCAGGAAGTAGAGCCTTCAAAAATAGTTGTTGATGTATTTGGTGCTACCAACAATACCAACTGGATCACCCAATTGCAATCTGCAAAAGAAATAAAGAACGTTACCTACGAACAATTAGAAGATGGCATTTTTAGTATCACTGCTTTTTTAAAACATGCACAGCATTGGGGCCACAGCATTTATTACAGAGGCAATACCCTCACCATCAGAATAAAACAGCAGCCCAAAAGTTTAGCACTGCGCAACCTAACAATTGCTGTAGATGCAGGCCACGGTGGTAGTAATATTGGTGCCGGCGGGCCTACAGGTGTTTCAGAAAAAGCACTGGCCCTAGCTGTTTCCTTAAAACTGCAACAAGCTTTGCAAAACGAAGGGGCAAAAGTAATCATGACCCGCACCACAGAAAAGTTTGTAGATAACAAAGACCGCATACTTATTTTTAGAGACAACCAGCCAGATCTGCTGATAAGCGTTCATTTAAACTCTGCCAACGATCCCTTTCGGGCGGGTGGTACAAGTTCCTTGTACAGGTACATTGGCTTTAGAGGTTTGAGCGCTGCCATCAATAAAAGAATGTTGCAGTTAGGCTTAAAAGAATACGGTAATATCGGCTCTTTTAATTTTATGTTAAATAGTCCTACCGAATACCCAAATGCATTGGTAGAAACGTTGTTCCTAAGTAATCCCGCAGAAGAAGAATTGATGCTTGATCCTGCATTTCAGCAGAAGATGGCAGATAAAATTGTTGCAGGTATTAAAGATTTTTTGGCGAGTGTGGAGGAGGATAAATAAAGTATTGAAAACCTATAAGGTTTTAAAAACCTTATAGGTTTATTAGCAAAATCCAACTATTCAAAAAGGTTGGAAGTAAGTTTTTAAGAAGCCCCCTACTTAAATATATCATTAAACACACCTGCTAAATGCACTCCGCCTTTTACGAGCTGGTCATTAACAGATGCTATAAATTTAAAATTGTACAGGTAATCTAATCGCTGATCAGGCTTTATATCTGCATATATTTTTTCTGTGATGCCATAGGTGTCATACATCCACTCTACAAGTGTTTGCTTTTGCCATGCTTTTCTTTGCGCAAGGGTAGTAAAGTTTATGGCTGCAGCATATTCTGTATAACTCAGTTGCTGAAAATCTATTAGCTTACTATCCCATACAGAATGAAGATTTGCATCATCGCTAAACCACCTAACTTTAACGGCATTGCCACCACGGTCATCAGGCCGACCAAGGTGCATTGGCTGGTGTATATCGCCAATAATGTGGATGAGCAGTCGTATATACAATTGCTTGGTTTCTGAAGATAAAAGCCTGTTTGTTTTAAACTCCTTCACCATAAAATTAATTTTAGTGTAGGCATCTGTTGCAGTATCGGCGGTAAGAAAAGTATTTACTTCATCAAACGATAAACCGCTTTTTAAGTTTACATAATGCCAGGTAGATAAATAATTATACGCTGGATCACTCTTTGCAAAATCAGGCCAATTACTTGCTATAGCAATGCTTTCAAAACCAAGGATTTTCCCAATTTCAGTTTTAGCTTTTTTGGTTAAATATCCATCTGCAATATGGCCTACAATGCGATGCCCGGTTACGCCCCAAGCATTGCCCGCAAACGGCATGTATACAAACAAGCATAGCACTAATATTTTTTGAAAACCCTTCATACAATTTTAAATTTTGAAGGGCAAATGTAGATAATATTGATGAGAGAAACTGTGGTACTAAAATCCACTTTTAACTACCAAATTACCGCCTTTGAACTTCATCGGAAGTGTTTTGGTTGATATCCAATTGCTAACGTATAAAATGTTAGCTAATATACTTGGGTCTGCGTTACCTGAGACTAATACAAATGATATTGAATCATTGACTCCGGGCTGTCCATTATCAATCATATTTACATGCAAGTATAAATTGCCAGCATGCGCCTTCGTGGTTCAAATAAAATATTTACAACAATGTAGACAAAGGTTTTGCACGGAGGACGCTTGAAAGCGTGGTGCACTTTGTGGGTTTTCCTTTGTGTTCTTAGTGGTTTAAAAAGCAAACAGATTACAACAGATTTGCACAGATTTTTGAATCCCCTGGTAATTCTTTACGACCTATTGTTTATGGATTAATAAATAAAAATCCCGGCTACAGATGCAGCCGGGATTTTATGTTATTTAACATAATTTAAGTAAGTGCTCTTTTTAGTTGTTCTTTATCAATTTAATCACTTTACGGTCTTTACCCTGGCGAGCTTCAACGAAGTAAGTGCCGCTGCGATAATGATTACCAAATTCTACGACTTGACCATTGATTACATTCGTTTTAACCTCTATCAATCTACCAAACATGTCTAATACTGTAAGTGTAATCCTGTCATTCAGTTTATCAGTAGATGCTTTAACTCTAAACGATGTAGTCGTTGGATTTCCAAATACTTCCAAACCAAATTTAGCTGGTTCTTCTACAACTTTTTCATCAGTTATGGCTGCCGTCATTTCGCCACCTCTTGCAAAGGTTGTTGATGGTGTACATGTCCCTCCACCTGAAACATAGACACTGCTACCTGTATTCACAGCTTGTAGTGCAGTCTTTGCTGTTGTCGCATTCCAATTGCTAGAGAACCAGATTCCACCTGCTCTTCTATAATAGGTAATAGCAATCTGTTGGTTACAAGCATTTTGATATGCTACCATTTGGAAGGTAGCCCCGCTTTCTACAGAGACCGTAGTGCCATCAATGAGTTGTTCATCCATATTTGCCTTAGCACTGA
>JANOTH010000268.1:0-1703 GCA_031416275.1 Ferruginibacter sp.
AAGCAAAGGGTAAATAATTACTTTGTAGAAACTAAAAAGAAAAGTACAGGTAATTTTTCACTGTATTTTAAAGCTGTACTTTTTTGGACCTTGTATGTTGCTTTGTATGTGCATGTTCTCTTTTTTACACCGGGCACATGGTGGGCAATTGCTGAATGTTTTTTAATGGGTGGACTTACAGCAGCCATCGGTTTTAATGTTATGCATGATGGTGGACATGGAAGTTTTAGCGACAGTCCGTTTTGGAATAAGATTGCTGCATTTTCAGTAAATGGCTTAGGTGCGAGCATGCTTATGTGGAACAACAAACACAACATTGTGCACCACACTTATACTAATATAGATGGTGTTGACGATGATATTGAGATAAAGCCATTGTTGAGAATGTGTGCCACACAAAAAAAATACTTAATTCATCGTTTTCAACATATTTACGTTTGGTTTCTGTACACACTTTTGTTGGTAATTTGGGTATTTGGTACAGATTACACCAAATATTTCAGAAAAAGAGTTGGAAGTGTTCCAATAAAAAAATTCAGTGCATTTGACCACTTTGCGTTTTGGGCAGCAAAAGTTTTCTATTATACCTTTATGATAGCGTTACCTATTTACCTGTTAGGTTTTATGCCTTGGTTGGTTGGGTTTTTAGTAATGGCAATGTTTGCAGGTCTTGTATTAAGTGTAGTGTTTCAATTAGCACACACTATTGAAGAAACTGCTTTTCCGGTGCCAACAGTTGCTACAAATGATATTGAAAACGAATGGGCTATTCACCAAATAGAAACCACTGCAAATTTTGCTACAAAAAACAAATTGATTTCATGGTTGGTTGGTGGGCTGAACTTTCAAATAGAGCACCATTTGTTTCCAAAAATTTCGCATGTTCATTATCCTGAAATTAGCAAAATCATAAAAAAGACCTGCGAAGAATTTAACGTAAAATATATAGAACACCGTAAAATGCGCCATGCGCTTGTCTCTCACGCTACTTATTTAAAGAGAATGGGAAGAGCGTAGGAATAAAATTAAGACATAAGATAAAAGAATAAAAAAAATTAATAGCCCGATTTTATCGGGTTATTTTTTTATACAATTGATTTGTGCTTTCTCAGCAGCCGTAGAGAAAGATATCCAAAAGGAAATAGAATAATTAAAGATTACATTGAGATGTATTTTTAATTCAAATTTAATTCACCAACATGTCCATAATAAACTGGCACCAAAAACACATTGCAACTTCAAGCATAGGCGACAGGCTTTCTGATAGTGTTGCAAAAGGCATCGGTTCATGGAAATTTATTGTTTGGCAAACTGTAATAGTTATAATATGGATGGCACTGAATGTTGTTGCATTTGTACAGCATTGGGACCCCTATCCATTTATATTACTCAATTTAATTTTTAGCACACAGGCCGCTTATGCAGCACCCATTATTATGATGTCGCAAAACAGACAAGGCCAACTAGACCGCATACACGCTGAGAACGATTATCAAACAAACATTCAAGCAAAACTAGAAATTGAGGCTTTACAGATTCAACTAAATAAAATAGAGACGGAAAAACTTGATATGATCATTAAAATGTTGATTGAAATGAAAAAGTAAAATCTCTGCTTCAACTCTTTTGCCTCCTTTCTCTGCGGTGAAATTTTGAACCACTAAGGCCGAAAGGAAAGAGGTTGCACAAAGGACGCTAAGCTC
>JANOTH010000269.1:0-3477 GCA_031416275.1 Ferruginibacter sp.
GTTTCTCTTTGTATTTTACCCGCATCAAGAGCATTAAGCCAGTTATCAAAATCTTTTACCTTAATTTCTCTTTCTGCGTAAGGCAAGTTTTGTTTGTCAACCATGGCATCATAGCGAACGATTTTCCAATAGCTGATATTGGGTATAGATGTTACACCAGCCTTTTGCATTACTTCTTTAAGCCTGGGATTGTTGGCAAACGCTTTTGCTTGAGCTACGTTATCCATTGCTAAAGCAATTTCTACTTCATTTTTATTTTCTAAGCCTCTGGCTATTGGGCCCATAACATGCAAGCCTGCTTCATTTCTAAAACTGCTATCTGCGTCAAAAACTGCTTTCCATTTTGCATAATCTTTAACTGTATGCTTTATTAAAACAGCATTAAAAGGTTGAAAAATGTTGGGTTGTACTTCCGTTGCTTTGGTTTCGGTTATGGTAGCTGTGTTGGCTTTGTTGTCTTTTTTATCTGCATTGTTATTGCACGATAATACCGTGGCCAGAACAAACCATATTGTGACTACTCTTTTCATATTTTCATTTTTAGTTGTTATATAATAGATTATACACCGAAGTTTTTCTCAATTAAAAGCCTAACTGACATCAATGATTTACATTGAGTTTACAAGGGGGAGGATGATCTTTTTGTCCAGAAAGATTTTCAAAAAATAATGGGCAAAAAAGCAGATTGGGTAGTGGGTTAGAAAGAATTATTTGCTTGAAAACTTTACACAAAATTATAGTCTATGGTTTTTTTTTGTGAGGACTTACCATTCGTTTTACCGGATATTTAGGCTAAACCCTAGGATAAATTATGCAGGAACAGGATTTTTTCGCCATTATAGGAAAACAGCCATTTTTTTTGACTTACATATTCAATTAAAAAACTATTTAAGCTTACATTTATAGTATATGTTCCAAAACAAACAAATACGAAAATTAAGAATTTGTATAGCGCTTTTGCTTTGGGGCACGTTGGCTTTTTCACAACAAAACAATAATTACAAAAGTATTTCGATAGCGCAGGGTTTATCTCAAGGGATGGTATTTGATATTTTACAGGATAAGGAGGGGTTTATTTGGGTAGCCACCAAAAACGGGTTGAACAGGTATTATGGATATGGCTTCAACATTTACACCAATGACCCCTACAACATTTATTCTGTTAGTAGCAATTTGGTTACCGAATTGTTTGAAGACAGCAAAGGAAGAATTTGGGCAGGAACAGAAAATGCTGGTTTAAGTGTTTTCGATAAAGCTACTTGCAAATTTTACAGAATTGTAAATGATCCAAATAATCCAAACAGTATTTCGAGCAATAATATAAGACCTGGCATTACAGAAACACGGGATGGTAAAATATTGGTTGCTGCCAATAAAGAAGGGCTTAATATTATAACACTTCCGGCAAATTATTTTACAAAAAATGTTGCGCCGCAAATACAACGAATAATACTGCCAGATACAACTGAAGTATATGGCATGGGAACAGACAATAAAGGAAATGTTTATTTGTGTGCTTACAACAAAGCCGTTTATCTATTCAACCCGTCTAATAATAAAGTTACAAAATTACCCGGCTACACATTTTTAAACAACGGTTACCTAAATGAAGATGGAAAAATATGGATTAACAAAAAATTATTTCTGTGGAATGAAAATAAGCTGACACCCCTATTTGATACAAAAAAAGAACAGGCCGGAAATATTATCATGCGGCAAAAAGAACATTTATGGGATAATTATTTTGGTGAGGTAGAAAAATACGACATCAGCAGATACAGCGAGGGAACAGTGCCTGAATGGAATAAAAATTTACCAAAAAATTTGAGCAGGGTGATCTATCCTTTTATTATTGACAGGGGCGGCATTTTATGGGGCGGCACAAAAGGTTACGGCCTTCTAAAATACAATAGAAATGCAGGAAAGTTTAATATGATGGCAGCCGGTAAAAGCACTGTTTTTATAAAGCCTGAGAACAACAACGAAATTTACCTAAGCCGATATCCGTATAAATGGCACAAATTAGTGGGCGATAGCTTGTTCGATGACCCACTTTCTAACATTACATCAAATAATCAGATAGATAATTTTGTAATTGCAAAAACAGGAGATTACTGGTTGAGATCAGATAACGAAGGCCTATTGCAATATAATATTTCGGCTAAAAAAATAATTCATTATCCAACTGTGATCAACAATAATGGCCGTGGCGAAAAGCAACCGATGATTGAGGACAGCAAAGGAAATATATGGTTTCCCGCACTCAACGGAATTTTTTCACTTATCAATTCCCGCACTTTAAAAATAAATATTTTCAGCATCATAGATAACGATGAAAGGCCCGGCAAGATTGATTTTCCCTGCACAGCCTTGTATGAAGACGGTAATGGCATTTTTTGGGTTGGTACCGCAAATGGTTTTGCAAAACTTACTTTTTCTGCTAACGATTTTACAAAACCTAGCCAGGTAAAATGGTATAAAATAAATACTGATAACAAAAACTCGCTAAACTATAACAACGTTTCGTGTTTTTTAGATGATCCACATGAACCCCAAAAATACTTATGGATATGTACAAAAGGTGGTGGCTTAAACAGGTTGGAAAAGAATACCGATAATTTTCTTCACCTTACCAAAAAAGAAGGATTACCAAACGATGTAGTGTATGGTATTTTGGCAGATGATAAAAATAATATTTGGGGTAGCACAAACAGGGGATTATTTTGTTTGCAAAAGTTAGGGGAAGCTAAATGGTACATTAGAAACTTTACCATATCTGATGGCTTGCAGGATGATGAATTTAATACATATGCTTATGCAAAATTGCCCAATGGTAATATGGCATTTGGTGGCGTTAACGGTATAAACATTTTTAATCCAAAAGAGGCCCTGCAAACCGGCATGCTGGCAAATGTATTTATTACTAGTTTGCTTGTAAATAACAAAGAAATTATTACCGGAGATGAAACCGGTATTTTAAAAAACAGCATAGAACATGCAAAAAACATTACTCTTAATTATTTGCAGGATATTCTTACGCTCGAGTTTTCTTCATTGGATTTTTCAGTGCCTGAACAAAATAAATACCGCTACCAGTTAGAAGGTATAGATAAATACTGGGTAGAATCCGGCACAAGGCACGCTGCAACTTATCTGCATTTACCAGCCGGAAATTATACTTTTAAAGTACAGGGCAGTAATAGCCAGGGTAGCTGGATGCCAAATATGGCAACACTGCAAATAAAAATATTGCCTCCATGGTGGCTAAGCTGGTGGTCATATATTTTTTATTTTATTTTGCTGGCAATTGTGTTGCGATTGTATTTTAAATTTTTAAAAAACAGGGCAAAATTACAGGCACAGCTTAAGTTTGAGCATAATGAAAGTAGCCGCATAAAAGAATTGGATGCCGTAAAAACACAACTCTATACAAATATTACGCACGAGTTTCGTACACCGCTCACCGTCATATTAGGT
>JANOTH010000270.1:0-2939 GCA_031416275.1 Ferruginibacter sp.
GTTTCGTAATTTTCCATTTATACAATGTAGCATTTATATAATAAAAAAAGCGCCGCCTTAATAACGAGGCGGCACTTTATATGTATTTAATTTTCTATTTCTTATTTCCATCTAAATCTAGCTCCACAATTTCATACCCCATCTTTTGAAGATCAGGTAAAATCTTTGCTTTATCACCTACAAGTAAGATGTTCATTTTATTTACATCTAACCATTTTTTTGCAAGTGCATCCAGCTCAGATTTTTTCATGTTTTTTAAAATATTACTCTGTGTATTTACAAAGTTTGCAGGCAAATTGTATTGCAATATTCTGCTAACAAAACCTGCTTTTTGCGCACCCGTTTCATAAGCCAATGCATCTCTTTGGCCGATAGCCAATTTCATAAATGCAAGTTCCTCTTCTGTTACACCGTTTGCTGCGTAATTCTTTATTTCTTGTATTACCTGCATCAATGCACTATCTGTAGCATCTGCACGAATGCCTGAGCTAAAGCCAAAATCACCATTGTATTGGTTACCGTTAAAAGAAGAACGTGCACCATAGGTCCACCCTTTGTCTTCTCTTAAATTAATATTTAGGCGACTATTAAAATCGCCACCAAGGGTGTAGTTCACCAATCCTAATTTATAGAACTCTCCTGTTGCATCGTACAATAAGTTCGTAGGTGCACCTACTCTAAATTCAGTTTGCGCAGCTTTAGGCACATCTATTAAATAAATTTTTGTACTTGCTACAGGTGCAGCCATTGCAGGTTTCACATAAGTAACGCTCTTATTTGGCAATTTATTTAAAAAGGAAAGTTGTGGTAAAATCTCGCTTTCCTTTACATCTCCAACTACTACCACTCTTGCATTTTGCGATGTCAAATTATTTGTATAAAACTCCTCTACATCTTTTAAGGTTAATGCTTTCACAGTAGTTTCATTGCCACTGGCATTCATTCCTAAAATAGAATTACCATAGTTTAATTTATCAAAAACATCATCAGCAATGGCAGAAGGTTGAGATTTTGCCTGCTTAAATCCTTCCATGGTTTGTTTTTGTATTCTGCTAAAGTTGGCCTGTGTAAATTTTGGATTTAACATCCTTTCTTCCAACAGTTCCAAGGTTTTACCGATGTTTTTCTTTAATGTCTGTACGTTGTAAACGGTTCCATCAAATGATGAAGAGATATTAATATTACTACCAATTTTTTGTAACTCCACAGCCATTTGTTCTGCTGTGTATTTCTTTGTGTCTTCATTCAGCATAGCGGCTGTCATATTTGCTATACCTGACTTTGAAGGCATATTGGTCTCTGCAATTTGCCCACCCGGTATTCTGATAGAAATATTTACCGTAGGCAATTCATTGCTTTGTGCAAAAATCATTTTAATACCATTAGGCGTTTGCTTGGTAGTAAACGCCGGAACTTTTACAACAGGATTTGCACCAACACCAGGTTGTTTTTTTCTGTCGAAATTGTCAGTAGCTTTTACGTATTTTAAACCATCGTAACCATAGTTTGGTCTTTGGTAGTTTGAATTATCTACCTGATAATTATCTGGCATAGCCGGGGCAACATTTTGCCCTTTTACCAATACACTTACAGTAACACTGTTCTTACCCTTAATGTATTTGTTGTAAGCATTCATCACATCTTCTTTTGTAACAGCCCTGTACATTTCCAATTGCTTACCAATCATATTTGGATTGCCAAGGTATGTTTGAAAAGCAGCCAACTGAGAAACTTTACCTGATACACTTTGCAAACCATTGATAAACTGAGATTCAATTCCTCCTTTAAATTTAATAATATCTTCATCCGTTACACCACGCTTTTCAAAAGCAACCAAAGCCTCTTTAACCAGACTATCCATAGCCGCCAATGATTTACCAGGATAAGGTGCTACCTGAAAACTAAAAACACCGCTCAATTCACTTAAGCTACTGTTAGCATTTGCGCTTAATCCTTTTTGTGTTTTTACCAATTGCTGATAAAGGACTGAGTTTTTGCCCTGACCTATAACCTGTGCAAGACAAGCAAGTGCAGCCATGTCCTTATCATAATTTGGAACTGTTGGGTATGCTTTTGTAAGTAAGGGTAGTTTTGCATAGTTGTCCACAAAAGACACATAACGGTCTTTCTCAACCGTCACCGGTGGCAACACAGTTTTTGTTACCTCAGGGCCACGGGGGATACTGCCAAAATATTTATCTACCATCTTCACAACATCGGCAGGTTTAATATCGCCACCAATTGTAATTGTCGCATTGTTTGGTCCGTACCAGCGAAGGAAAAAGTTTTTAAGATCCTGCACATTTACACGGTCTAAATCTTCAATATAGCCAATGGTAAGCCAACTGTATGGATGCCCATAAGGATACAAATTTCTGCTTGCAAATTCTGATACAAGCCCATAAGGACGGTTATCATAATTCTGCCCTCTTTCGTTTTTTACAGTGCTGCGCTGTATCTCAAATTTCTGCTGTGTTACTGCATCTAATAAAAATCCCATACGGTCACTTTCAAGCCACAGCATTTTTTCTAATTGGTTCGATGGTACTGTCTCGTAATAATTAGTACGATCTTGGTTGGTACTTCCGTTTAAAGTACCACCCGAGCCTGAAATTATTTTAAAATGCTGCTCATCTGCAACGTTGTCACTCCCCTGAAACATCATATGCTCAAAGAAATGCGCAAAACCACTTTTGCCAATTTCTTCTCTTGCAGAACCCACATGGTAGGTAACATCTACATGCACCAAAGGATCACTGTGGTCTTCCGCCAATACAATAGTGAGTCCATTTGGCAAAACATACTTTTGATAAGGAATAACAAGTTCGTCTCCTTTTTTAGTAACAGTTTCTACCAGTTTTGCCTGGCTAAAACCTGTTGTAACTGCTAGGCAAATAGCAGCTGTTGCAAAAAGATATTTCTTCATATTTTTTATAAGT
>JANOTH010000271.1:0-3190 GCA_031416275.1 Ferruginibacter sp.
CCGCAGCAGCGAGTTCAGCCAAGGTCATTTGGTCTGCTGTTTTTCCATTAATAACATTCGCCAATGCATTAATATTTGTGGCACCGCCAAGGCTAAAACGGTAAATTTTCTTTTTAATATTTGCCAACGGGTCGCTGTCAATAGCATCATCGTCTCTTTCAATAACTAAAAACTCACCATTGCCTAATGATACGGCATCACCTATTTTATCAGCACGGGTATCGGTAGCAGATAAACTAGCATCGTTGTCCATTATATAAATGTACTGTCCGGTGGTGGTTTCGGTAGCTGGATCAAATTCCACTACTCTTATATTTTTTAATGCATTTAATGTACCATTAGTCAACGAAGCAGGATTGCGTATTGGGCTTTGCACAAAAAGATAAAGTTTGCCATTGTAAAAAGCTACCCCTTCAAAACCACGGTTTTGCCTACGTTGCGCTATTACTGCAGGCAGCGATTCTGTGCCATAAGTGCCGGCGGGTTGCATTGCTGCAGCTGCTGTACCTTCCGGTACGTAACGCTTAATTAAAACACCATTTAAATCGAAATGATATAAAGCAGGACGATACTCATCTACCATCCAAAAAGAACCATCTGTAGCAACCACAACGCCCTCAAGATCTGCGCCTAATGGGTCTACAGAAAGTATATTGTTTTGAAGGTCTACAGGTACTTCATCATTATAAGGTTGGTTTGCATTGCCACTTATAATGGTATTTGGAAGCCCTGTTAGTAGAGTAGTAGTGTTCTTTTTTAGCTGAATGCGTTGTGTAATTGAAATTTGTCCACTTGCACGGTTCAATTCAAAGCGAACAATTTCAGGTGCAAAATTAGGAACTGCAAATGGCCGGTTAATTCCTACCGGCTCACCATTTGGTCCACGGTCGGTATGGGTAATAAATTTTAAATTTCCGTTAGCAGCATATCCTTCAAAACTTAAACCTGAAAAACCACCTAAAGGAATTGATTGGCCTGCAACTGTAGTGCCGATAGACGGCATATTATTGAATTCAAAGGTTTGCAAACCTAATACAGTTGGCTTGCTGTGGTCTTTTAAACCAAGTGGAATTATTTGTGTAACAGTCGCAGTTGCAATATCAACAATGGCAAAAGCATTGTTTTCTTGTAGCGTAACCCATGCTTTAGTACCATCCGGAGAAATAGCAATATACTCGGGCTCAAGGTCTTGCGCAACAGTTGCTCCGGGGCCATAAATGCGCACGCCTGCTGCTCTTAAAGCTAGAGCCTCTGCATTAAAATTTGTAAAAGAAACTGTTTGTACAGAAGCAGCAGCCACGCCACCTGATAAATCAATAATGCTTATTGAACCCTCAGGATCGAAAGAGGTTACTTGGTTGTAACTGTTGGGTTCTCCTTCGTTAGCTGTTAGCAACTTCATACCGTTTGGAGTAAACGTTATCATATCGGGTAAATACCCTACCGTTATAGAGTTAAGCACTGCGCCTGTTGATGCGCTGTAAAATGTAATACGACCAAGCTGTTGTGCATTGGTAGCATCAGTTACAACCGCATATGATGCAGCCACAATGCCATTGCTAACTGCTACACTGTTTGGAAAAGCGCTAGTACCGGCAGCCAACGTAAAGCCTTTTGCGAGTGAGCCACCCAAGATCAGAGTGCCATTATTGGCCATGTTATGAAATTCAATTATTGAACCTGCTACAGTGAATACTCTTTTACTTGCAGGATCGAATGCAGAAATTTCTGCACCGTTTGAACTTGCCACGCCACCCACTTTTGTTAAAAAATTGCAGGTACTGGAAGGAATACTTTGCGCAATTGAGTTCTTATTTACTGTTAATAATAATAAGGCAAGGATAGAAAGTTTCATTTGCTTTATGCCGTGTAAAAGCGTTGTAAGGAGAAATCTTTTCATGAATAATTATTTTTTGTTAAAATGTTTAGGTGTTTAAAATTAGCAGAATAAAAAAATGATTGTAACACATATTAAGAATTTAATAAATTGATAATATTGTACTAATTTATTTTATATAAAGAGTTAAAATGAAACTATATTACAAAGCTTTTGAAATGCCTGCTTTGAAGTTAAAATCAAAAAAATGCGGAAATAATTAATAGGAAACATTCATTTACTAAGTCTTACATTCCTTAAAATATAGAAAGCGTTGATGGTAGCAATCCAAGGCGAGGAGCGGCACCCATCGCTCCCTCCGCCGCAGCCCAATGTCTTTTAGTTAAGGATTGTCAGACTGAGCTTCTGTCCCGGCGGGGTTTTCGCACGAATAAACGATAAATCAGAAAGAAAGCCTGTTGCGAAACCCCGACGTATAATGGATCTTACATTTGTAGAAACCAAAAACGATCTTCGCATATGCTCGTGGCACACAAAACCGTCGCTAGGTTTCTTCTCAAATTTAATTGTAACCGCTATCTCAAATCAAGAAAAGTGTTGGTTTGCTTTCGTGTGCCACTAACGCAGGCGAGGGCTGATATTTTAAACTAAGAAAAGTTTTTTTGCTTTCGTGCGCCATGAACGCAGGCGATGGGCGAACGCAGGCGTTAGCCTTTACCAATCAACTGCTACCAATCAAATAAATTACAAGACATAAAATGACACCCGGAATGATATAAGCGGTAAGAGAGGTTAGTTTAAAGGGCTTGTAATTATGCCTCTCAGCCAATTTTTTTGCAAACAGAATAGTCAGAAATATGGAATAAATAAGTACATTAAGTCCAAGAAATAAAAGAAAAGGGGAGAACCCGGACAGTTTGAAATAGACTACCAAAAATATTGCAGGAAATACAAACAAGGAGTAATCTGCAAGAAAATTTATAACCTCTTCTGAGCCTAATGTCCCTTCACTTTGAGAAAACGCTAATCCATAACTCAAAAATGCAAAAAACGAAAGAAGTACGAATGACGAAACCATAATGTCCGCCCTAGTTTTATTTAATAAAGTCATCGAAATTAATTGTATCGCAAATTAAAATGTAAACTTCGCTTAGGCTTGTGGCACACGAGACCTCAGCTTCGTTTCTTTTCAAATTTAATGGTTACACCTACTCAAATTAAGAAAAATTTTGTAATGCTTTCGTGTGCCACGAATGCAGGCAATGGATATTATTGTTCGCCGTTGGTTAAAAACCAAGCGGCGGCGAAGATAGGAGCGAAGAATGTAGCGAAGCACCAACAGAGCCGAAGAAA
>JANOTH010000272.1:0-12440 GCA_031416275.1 Ferruginibacter sp.
GTTTAATAAACCAATCTGGTTTTCTGTGTAAACAGTTATGGTGTATTCTGATTTGTTCATTATTCCTGATTTTATTTTACCGGCATTTAAAAAAGTTCTTATTAGTTAGAGAAAATTATTTTAAGGAAAATCCTTTTTGCTACTTCAGTCTAATTTCGCTCACACTGCAACCCTGAGGCACCATCGGAAAAACATTATTTTCTTTTCCTACCATTACTTCCAATAAATAAGGTCCTTTATAATCCAACATTGTTTTAAGAGAATCTTTTAAATCTTTTCTCTCACTTACTTTTTTTCCTTCTATATTATATCCTGCTGCCACCTTTACAAAATCGGGACTTTTAATATTTGTAAAAGAATATCTTTTATCCATAAATAATTCTTGCCATTGGCGTACCATTCCAAGAAACTGGTTGTTTAGAATAATTATTTTTACGTGCACATCACTTTGCATAATAGTGCCTAATTCCTGAATGGTCATTTGTATGCCACCATCACCTATAACAGCAACCACTGTACGTTTTGGCATACTGTACTTGGCACCAATTGCCGCCGGCAAAGCGTAACCCATTGTACCTAAACCACCACTTGTAATGTTACTTTTGCTTTGGTTATATTTTGCATAACGACAAGTAACCATTTGGTGTTGCCCTACGTCCGTTACAATAATTGCATCGCCTTCTGTCAATTCATTTAATGTTTTTATTACCTCGCCCATCGTTAATTCGTCACTCGTTGGATTTAGTTCAGGCGTTATACATTGTACTTCTTCTTGGTTTGTATAATCTGTAAATTGTTGTAACCATGCTGTATGACTGCCTTTGTTGATTAACGCAGTAAGCAAGGGTAATGTTTCTTTACAATCGCCCCAAACTGCCACAGTGGTTTTTACATTTTTATCAATTTCGGAAGGATCAATATCCAGGTGAACAACCTTTGCCTGCTTGGCATATTTATCTAATCGACCGGTGACTCTGTCATCAAAACGCATACCTACAGCAATCAACACGTCGCATTCGTTTGTTAAAACATTTGGCCCATAATTTCCGTGCATACCGAGCATACCCACGCCTAGCTTATGGTCTGACGGTATTGCACTCATGCCCATAATTGTCCATGCAGCAGGTAAATTTCCTTTTTCTATAAACGCTATAAATTCTTTTTCAGCTTTACCAAGAATTACACCTTGCCCAAAAATCACAAAAGGTTTTTTTGCCTGGTTTATTAATTCTGCCGCAGCAACAATGTATTCGTTTCTTACAATTGGCTTGGGCCTATAACTACGGATGTGTGTACATTTAGTATAGCCTGCATAATTGAATATTTGTAATTGTGCATTCTTTGTAATGTCTATTAGCACCGGACCCGGGCGACCACTACCGGCAATGTAAAAAGCTTTTGCAAGCACCGAAGGTATTTCTGTAGCATCTGTAATTTGATAATTCCATTTTGTAACAGGCGTTGTAATATTTATAACATCCGTTTCTTGAAACGCATCTGTGCCCAGTAAATGCGCAAACACTTGACCCGTTATACAAACGAGTGGTGTACTGTCTATCATGGCATCTGCAAGGCCTGTAACTAAGTTTGTTGCACCCGGGCCACTGGTTGCAAATACAATTCCTGTTTTACCGCTTGCACGTGCAAACCCCTGTGCAGCATGAATTGCACCTTGCTCATGGCGCACCAATATGTGATTTAGTTGTTCTTCGTAATCATACAACGCATCATAAATAGGCATGATAGCACCACCGGGATATCCAAAAATAATGGTTGCATCTTCTGCAATTAATGCTTCGAGAACGGCAACTGAACCTGATATAGATGTTGTCGTTTTTGAAATTTGTTGTTGTATCCTTGTCGCTTCTAATTCCATGTTATTTATTTTAACATTATCTCCGAGCCCTTGGCAGATGGAAAGGAACGTCGGTGGCATTTTCTTTATTTTTTACTGCAGTGTCTAAATTTTTAGTTTTTACTTTTTAATTATTTTCTTCTTTTAATATGCACATTTAAAATTCGAAAATCAGCCCTCATCTGTTACACAGCCCTCGCTTGCATCTTTTACGCACATGGCATATTTGTACAATACGCCTTTTGTAACTTTTAATAAAGGTTGTTGCCATTTATTTCTACGTTCAGCAATTACTTCATCGCTTACTTTTAATGTAATGACTTTTGTAGGCACATCAATTTCTATTACATCATCATCTTCTACCAATGCTATTAATCCACCGTTAAATGCTTCGGGTGTAATATGCCCAACCACAAAACCATGACTACCGCCGCTAAATCTTCCATCAGTTATCAGCGCAACATCTTTGCCCAAACCTGCACCAGTAATGGCGCTCGTAGGTTTTAGCATTTCGGGCATACCTGGCGCACCTTTTGGTCCTTCATATCTTATCACTACCACATCACCTTTTTTTACCCTGCCTTCTGTAATCCCTTGTACCAAATGTTTTTCGCCATTAAACACTCTTGCGGTTCCTTCAAATCGCTCACCTTCTTTACCACTTATTTTTGCCACACTTCCTTTTTCTGCAAGGTTGCCGTAGAGTATTTGTAAATGTCCGGTTGCTTTTAATGGTTGCTCTATTGGATAAATTATTTTCTGTGTATCAAAATCCAAAGTCTTAATATCTTTTAAATTTTCAGCAACTGTTTTTCCTGTTACCGTCAAACAATCGCCATGCAATAAACCTTTCTCTAATAAATATTTCATTACACTTGGTACACCACCATGCGCATGTAGCTCTTGCATTAAATATTTTCCGCTAGGCTTAAAGTCAGCAAGCACGGGCGTTATATCGCTGATTGTTTGAAAATCATCAATACTCAATTCTACATCTACACTCTTTGCCATGGCTATTAAGTGCAATACTGCATTTGTACTTCCGCCAAAAATCATAATGATAGTAATTGCATTTTCAAATGCTTTACGTGTCATAATATCTTTTGGTTTGATATCTTTTTCCAACAATAATTTTATAGCCTTACCAGCATCCAAACATTCTTTTTTCTTTTCTTCACTCAATGCAGGGTTGCTAGATGAATAAGGTAAACTCATTCCTAATGCCTCAATAGCACTTGCCATTGTATTGGCTGTGTACATTCCTCCGCAAGCACCGGCGCCTGGGCAACTGTGTTTTATTACTTCCTTAAAATCTTCGGGAGTAATAGTGCCAGCAATTTTTTTACCCAATGCCTCAAAAGAAGAAATGATATTTAATTCTTCACCTTTATAATTTCCCGCTGCTATCGTTCCGCCATAAACCATTATCGACGGTCGGTTCAACCTGCCCATGGCCATTATAGAACCCGGCATATTTTTATCGCAACCCGGCAATGCAATCAATCCATCATAATAAAATCCACCACAAACCGCTTCAATACTATCCGCAATAATATCTCTACTCACAAGGCTATAACGCATACCATCCGTGCCATTACTTATGCCATCGCTTATGCCAATGGTATTAAAAATTAATCCTACTAAATCATTATCCCACACGCCTTGTTTTACCAACTTTGCTAAATCATTCAAATGCATATTGCAAGTATTACCATCGTAGCCCATGCTCACCACACCAACTTGCGCTTTTTTTAAATCATCTTCTGTTAAGCCAATGCCATACAACATGGCTTGCGCAGCAGGTTGTGTTTCATCTTGCGTTATTGTTTTACTGTATTTATTTAAATCAATCATATGTATATTTTACCCTCGGCAAAAAACTTTTTGCTTTTATGCACTTTTTCATTTAGCCTCACTAGTGGCTAAGCTCCTACCTCACCTTATTTAAAACGAATATGTTATTATTGCGTTTTTGGTATTCGTTAGTAATGTTTTACTCGAATGAAATCTTAGATCTTTATTCTTTTGGAAGACGCAACTAATTTTTGTTTCGTAAATCATTAAGCATCTACTAAACTTCTTTTCGGTTCAAGTTCCTTTTCCAATACCCTGTTTTTATATGCTAATTGTATTCGTCTACTCACCGATTCTTTAAATGGTATTTTAAAACCTTCACCATCTAAACTTTCCCATCCAATTGTTTCAGCTGCTGTACCGCAGTAGAATACGGCGTCTGCTGCTTTTAACTCTTCTACAGTGATGTTTTTCTCTGCAACGTCAATTCCAAGTTCATGGCATATTTCTATGACTGTTCCCCTTGTAATTCCGGTGAGAATATTACCCGGTGCCGGTGTAAATAATTTTCCATTTTTTTCGTAAAATAAATTTGCACCCGGACCTTCTGCTACAAATCCATTCATGTCTGTAAGTAGTGCTTCGTCGTAGCCATTGTCTTTTGCTTCCTGACAGGCCATAATTGAGTTTACATAGTGACCCCCAATTTTTGCATGTATCTTAAAACCTTTTGGATTTGGTCTTTGAAATGTTGAGAGTCCGACTCTTAATAATTTATCACCAAGATAGGCACCCCATTCCCAAGCAGCTAAAAGGATATTTGAGGCAGTTGCTTTTTGCAAACTCATATTGGGCGGGCAGAAGACTAATGGTCGTATGTATGCGTTCTCTAAATTATTTTTTTCTAAAAGTTTATAGGTTGCTTTTGTCAATTCTTCATTGGTCCATGGATAGGGTATTCCCACTGCTTCGCATGACGTTCTCAGCCTGTTATAATGCTCCTCTGCCTTAAAAATCTTTGTTCCATTTTCAGTTTTATAAGAGCGTATACCCTCAAAGGCTGAGTACCCGTAATGCAGGCTCTGGCTATATAAATTCATTTTTGAATTTGCAGCTTTAACAAATTCGCCGTCCAAAAAAATAATGGTTTCTTCGTTGTAATACATTTCTCTTCTATTAGTTTTTAATTGTTTTAAATTATTGTCGATTTTCTCAATGCAATATTTTCTCCGTTCATTCCGTCATCAATATTTTTGTTTATGTAGTCTACAATAAATCCACCTACAGTAGAAGTAAAATAGAAGTCGATCGGCTCAATATCTTTTGTAACTATTTTATTTTGCAAAGTCCAGTTAACAGCATTCCTTACCACCACAGCTTCTTCAACCATGCCAAGGTGCTCAAGCAACATTGCGGCAGATAATATAGAGCCAATAGGGTTTGCAATGTCCTTCCCTGCAGCTTGTGGGTATGAGCCATGAATTGGTTCAAATAATGCTGTTTTAAAACCAACGGAAGAGGAGGGGAGTAATCCTAATGATCCGCTTATTACACTTGCCTCATCGCTTATAATATCACCAAACATATTTTCAGTGAGTATCACATCAAATTGTTTTGGGTTCAAAATTATCTGCATGGCTGCATTGTCTACAAATAAAAAATCCACTAAAACATCTGTGTATTCTTTTGCAATTTCCTGAACCACCTTTCTCCAAAGGCGGGATGTTTCCAACACATTTGCTTTGTCAACCAGCGTTAGTTTTTTTCTTCTTTGTTGTGCAGCTTTAAATGCGAGATGAGTAATGCGTGCTATTTCTTCTTTGGTATAGAGGCATTCATCCGAAGCTACTGTTCCTTCTGCATTTATTTCTTTTTTACCAAAATAAATCCCGCCTGTTAGTTCTCTGTAAATAACAAAATCTACCCCATCAATAATGTTTGGCTTTAATGGTGATAAAGCATGAAGAGATGAATGCGAAGTGATCGGGCGAATATTGGCATATAACTGTAATGTCTTCCTTAACGCTAGTAAGCCCTGTTCAGGTCTCACTTTCGCTGTTGGGTCGTTATCATATTTTGGATGTCCTATAGCACCGAATAAAATCGCATCGCTGTTTAAACAAATATCAACAGTCTCTTGTGGAAGTGGATTGCCTGTTTTATCAATAGCATCAGCACCGATAAGTGCTTCAGTAAAATGAAATTGGTGGTTGAATTGTCCGGCAATAGCATTCAACACTTTTATTGATTGTGCTGTTACTTCGGGGCCAATGCCATCACCATTTAATATCGTAATATTTTTTATCATATTTCTTGTTATGCAAATTGTTTTTCGAATTGCTCTATTTCTGTTTTTATACTGATCAGATAATCTATATCATCATAGCCATGTAATAAGCATTCTTTTTTGTACCTGTTTATTTCAAATGATTCCTTTTCATTTGTGGTTTCTATAGTAATGGTTTGGTTAGGTAAGCTGATAGTTAACGTAGCTTCACTATTTTGAGCAAATATTTTTTGCAGAAATGAATCTGAAACTACAACCGGCAACACGTCATTATTTAAGGCATTGTTCTTAAAAATGTCAGCAAAGAAGCTACTTACAATAACAGTAAACCCGTAATCTAATAACGCCCATGCTGCATGTTCTCTTGATGACCCGCACCCAAAATTTTTCCCTGCCACAAGTATTGAACCTTTGTATTTACGTTTATTTAAAACAAAGTCTCCTTTTGTTTTTGACTCATCATCATTTTCGTAACGCCAATCTCTAAACAGGTTTTTTCCAAATCCACTTCTAATTGTACCTTTTAAAAAACGTGCAGGAATTATTTGGTCTGTATCTACATTTTCCATGTTTAATGGGACAAAAAAATCCTGTATAATTTGCAATGCTTTCATTCTTTTTTAATTTAGAAAATCTCTAACGTCAGTAATTTTACCTGTTATTGCCGCTGCTGCTGCCGTTAACGGACTTGCCAATAACGTTCTTGCACCTGCGCCCTGTCTTCCTTCAAAATTTCTGTTGCTGGTACTTATACAATATTTGCCTTCCGGTATTTTGTCTTCATTCATTCCTAAACAAGCACTGCAACCCGGTTGGCGTAATTGAAAACCGGCCGCTTCAAAAATTTTATCAATACCTTCTTCAATTGCTTGTTGCTCCACCTGCTTGCTTCCCGGTACAATCCATACTTCCACATCGGCAGCCTTTTGTTTTCCTTTTATAAAGTTTGCAACAAGCCTAAGGTCTTCAATGCGACTGTTGGTGCAGCTTCCAATAAAAACGTAATCAATTTTTTTTCCTTGAATTGCATCACCGGCATGTAAACCCATATACTGTAAGGCTTTTGCAAAGGCAGGTTTTTGGTGTTGTGCCAATGTTTTTTCAGATGGTATAGGTTCATTAATGCCAACACCCATTCCTGGGTTTGTACCATAAGTTATCATTGGTGTAATAGCTGCAGCATCAATATTTATTTCTTCATCAAACCATGCATTGTCGTCACTAAATAATTTTTTCCAATTATTTAATTCTATTGCCCATGCTTCATCTTTTGGTGCAAATGTTCTTCCTTTTATATAATTGAATGTTGTTTCATCAGGGGCAATCAATCCACATCTTGCACCCATTTCAATACTCATGTTACAAATCGTCATTCTAGCTTCCATAGAAAGATTTCGAATTGTACTTCCTGCATATTCAACTGCAAAACCGGTAGCGCCACTAGCAGATATTTTCGATAAAATGTAAAGCACAATATCTTTCGACAGTACGCCGTTTTTCAATTCACCATTTACATTTATGCGCATTTGCTTTGGCTTTGTTTGCAACAAACATTGAGTGGCAAAAACCATTTCAACTTCGCTTGTACCAATACCGAAAGCAATGGCACAAAAAGCTCCGTGGGTGCTTGTATGGCTGTCTCCGCAAACTATTGTCATTCCGGGTTGAGTAATGCCAAGTTCAGGCCCTATTACATGTACAATACCTTGATATGGATGTCCCAAACCATACAATTCAATACCATTTTCTGCACAGTTTTTTTTGAGCGTTTCCACTTGTATTCTACTCATTTCTTCTTTTATAGGAAGATGTTGATTAATGGTAGGAACATTGTGATCTGCAGTAGCAACGATTTGTTGTGGGCGAGATATTTTTAACCCCCTATTTCGAATTCCCGCAAATGCCTGTGGGCTTGTCACTTCATGTATTAAATGTTTATCAATATATAAAACAGATGGACCATCATCAATAGTTTTGACGATGTGCCTATTCCAAATTTTTTCAAATAATGTTTGTGTCATTTTTTATGTATATGCTACCATTGTGTGTTGATTACCGATAGCATGTAGATCGTCATCATTTACTTCCTTCTTACTATCAGCAACGTTTAAAAAAATTTCATAAAGTCTGTCTACATCATTTCTATCAAACTGAAAACCCAATTTTTGAAAACGAAACGCCAGAGCACTTCTTCCACTCCTTGCTGTAAGTACAATTTTAGAATTGTCTGCGCCCACCTCGGCTGGATTTATAATTTCGTATGTAAGTGCATCTTTTAAAAATCCATCCTGATGAATACCGGAAGAATGGGAGAATGCGTTACTGCCTACAATAGCTTTATTCGGTTGTACGGGCATGCGCATTACATCAGAAACGATTCTACTTAGCGGATTTAATTGCATGCTATCAATGCCTGTATAAAAGCCCATTATTTTGTGTTGTTTAATAATCATCGCTACCTCTTCCAACGATGTATTGCCGGCTCTTTCACCAAGTCCGTTAATAGTACATTCGATTTGCCTTGCACCATTTATGATTCCTGCAATAGAGTTGGCTGTTGCCAAACCCAAGTCATTATGGCAATGGCAGGAAATTATTGCTTTGTCAATATTTGGGACATTGTTTGCTAGATAGGCTATTTTTTCACCGTATTGGTGTGGCAAGCAATAGCCTGTTGTATCAGGGATATTTACTGTTGTAGCACCTGCTTTTATTACAGCCTCTATTACCCTTGCGAGATATTCATTGTCAGTGCGACCTGCATCCTCAGCATAAAATTCCACATCGTCTACAAAGTTTTTTGCCCACTTTACAGCCTGTACCGCTCTTGCCAAAATTTCATCTTGAGTGGCATTAAACTTTGCTTTTATGTGAAGGTCAGAGGTGCCGATACCTGTATGGATACGTGGGCGCTTAGCGTATTTGAGGGCTTCGGCGGCTACTTCAATATCTTTTTGAACTGCTCTCGTAAGTCCGCATACAGTTGCATCTTTTATAACTTTTGATATCTCATTCACAGATTGAAAATCGCCTGGAGATGAAATGGGAAAGCCTGCTTCAATGATATCTACACCCAACGCTTCTAATTGCAGCGCAAGTTCTACTTTTTCTTTACTGTTTAATTTACAGCCGGGCACTTGCTCGCCATCTCTTAAAGTTGTATCAAAAATAAAAATTTTATTTTCTGCCATTTTGTTTGATATTAAATGCGTGTTGCACCAATGCTGCCTTAATTTTGGAATCAATTAAAACTAATAGTCTAGTTACTTCAAAGAAAATCTTAATTGAAATAATTTACAGTGTTAAAAGACTTTACCTTAGGCTGCAAAGCCTGTTAATAAAAGGTTTTTTTAAAAAAAAATACGATGCCAAACAGTAATAATGATGCACTTATTTTATTAGTAAAATCACTTACCGCTGCTGAAAAGCGTCATTTTAAATTATATATTTTGCGCAATCAATCAAATGCAGATGCAAAATTTGTTCAATTGTTTGCTGTTTTAGAAGCAGCTAGAGATTATAATGAAGACCAAATCTTAAAAAAAATAACATTAATAAGCCGGCAACAACTACCTAATATCAAAGCCCATCTTTATGGAGAGTTACTGACTGCTTTGCGCCTGCTACACAGCGAAAAAAATACTGAGATACAGATTAGGCAACAAATAGACTTTGCAAGAATATTATACAACAGAGGTTTGATATTGCAGGCTTTAAAAATTTTGGAAAAAATAAAAGTAACAGCAAAAGCAAACAGCCATTTTATTCTCACTCAGGATATTCTTCAATTCGAAAAAGATATTGAATCTAGGCATATTACCCGAAGTCTAAAGGGAAGGGCAAGCAAGCTTATAAATGAAACCAATTTTGTTTTAAAACAAATTAATGAAGTAACCCATTTGTCAAATGTTGCATTGCGTATGTACGAACTATATCTTGAAAATGGGCATGTTAGGGATGAAAGGCAAAGTATAGAAATAGAACAATCTTTTAAAGAAAGCATAAAAGGCATAAATGAAACACAGATAAGCTTTTTTGGGAAAGCATATCTGCACCAGAGTTACTGTTGGTATTATATAATTCAACTCGATTTTTCAAAATATTACAGGCACACACAAAAATGGGTGCAGCTTTTTGCAGATTTTCCTGAAGCAAAAAAAGATGATCCCTTCCTTTACGTAAAAGCAATGCACAATTTACTGAATGCACTTTTTATTACAGCGAATCATACAAAAATGGTGCATGAGTTGAATGTGTTTGAACAGTTTTATGAGTCGTCCAGCGACTTTAATAAAAATTTGCAGATACAAACATTTGTGTATTTATATACTGCAAAAATTAATATGCATTTTTTAGAAGGAACATTTACCACAGGCTTATTGCTTGTTCCTGCTATTGACGAAAAATTAAAACAATATGCACAATATATAGATACTCACAGGGTACTTGTTTTTTATTATAAAATAGCGAGTATGTATTTTGGCTCTGGTAATAACGATGAGGCAATAAATTATTTAAATAGAATTATTCACTTAAAAGTGGGGCAGCTAAGAACAGATATACAGTGTTTTGCACGCCTGCTTCATTTGATAGCGCATTATGAATTGGGGAATATGGATCTTGTAGAATATCTTATAAAGTCCGTTTATCGTTTCTTATCTAAAATGGAAAATCTCGATGCTGTGTTGTCGGAAATATTCTTGTTTTTGAAAAAGTCATTGTCATCCCGACCAAAGGATTTGGAAAAAGCTTTTATTTTGTTAAAGGCGAATCTGGAAAAAACAGCTGATGATAAATATAGTAGGCGCTCTTACCAATACCTTGATATTCTAAGCTGGCTGCAGAGTAAAATAGAAAATGAGCCGGTGCAGAATATAATACGAAGGAAATTTTTAAACAGTGAAAAAGGAGGACCATAAAGAAGCAGGACTTCGGTTTTTTTCTGCTATGTTGTTATTTTTCCAATTTTTTCTTTACTTTTGCAACCCCAAATAGTTCTTTTGAATAATCCTTTCATGTATTTGTAAGGATTGGGAGTATCTCCATAAGGCGGTACGTTAACACCAAAAAAATAAAATATGGCTAAAGAAATCACCGGCTATGTAAAACTCCAATGTAAAGGAGGACAAGCCAACCCTGCACCGCCAATCGGTCCTGCATTGGGTTCTAAGGGTATCAACATCATGGAGTTCTGTAAGCAGTTCAATGCTAGAACCCAAGACAAACCTGGTAAAGTATTACCGGTTCTCATCACAGTTTATGGTGACAAATCATTTGAGTTTGTAATTAAAACTCCTCCTGCTCCTGTACAATTAATGGAAGCTGCTAAAATCACATCTGGTTCTAAGGAGCCAAACCGTGTAAAAGTGGGTAAAGTTACTTGGGCACAGGTAGAAGAAATTGCGAAAGATAAAATGCCTGACCTCAACGCATTTACGCTTAACAGCGCAATGAGTATGGTTGCTGGTACTGCACGCAGCATGGGTCTTACTGTAGAAGGTAAAGCTCCTTGGGAAAATTAATCTTATCCGCCGCAAGGAGGATTATCATCACAAAACTTTAAAAAATGATTACTAAAAAAAGAAAATTAGCCAATGCTAAGGTAGATGCTAATAAAGCATATACACTTAAAGAGGCATCTGCGCTAGTTAAAGATATTAATACGACAAAATTTGACAGCTCTGTAGATTTACACGTTCGTTTAGGTGTAGACCCTAAAAAAGCTGATCAGGCAATACGTGGTACTGTTTCATTACCGCACGGTACTGGTAAAACAAAATCTGTTTTGGTACTTTGTACGCCAGATAAAGAAGCAGAAGCTACAGCAGCAGGTGCTGATTTTGTAGGGTTAGACGAATTTATTGCAAAAATTGAAGGTGGTTGGACAGATGTTGACGTTATTGTAGCTACGCCATCAGTGATGCCTAAAATGGGTAAGCTTGGTAAAGTGCTAGGGCCACGTAACCTTATGCCGAATCCTAAAACTGGTACTGTAACAAACGATGTTGCTGGCGCTGTAAAAGATTTGAAAGGTGGTAAAATTGCATTTAAAGTAGATAAAGCAGGAATTATTCATGCATCTATTGGTCGTGTAAGTTTTGCTCCTGAAAAACTAGTCGAAAATTCAATGGAGTTTATTAATGCGCTTATTAAATTAAAACCTGCAACCTCTAAAGGAACTTACCTTAAAGGTGTAAGCATGGCAAGCTCAATGAGCCCGGGTATTTTGGTTGATACTAAATCTGTTCAAAACTAAGAAGCCCTTTTTAATTCCGATTTTTTCGGGAACAATTGGTGCTAATTTTTAAAATAATTGAAATGACAAAACAAGAAAAAAATGATGTGATAGAAGTGCTGAAAGGCAAGTTCTCACAATACAGCAACTTTTACATTACAGATACCGAAAGTCTTTCTGTAGCACAAATAACTACACTTCGTAGCCATTGCTTTGATAAGCAGGTAGAAATGAAGGTGGCAAAAAATACCCTTATCAAAAAAGCATTG
>JANOTH010000273.1:0-2374 GCA_031416275.1 Ferruginibacter sp.
AAATAATTTTATTCACTCTTTTACCTTTTGTATGTTTTTCACAAATGAACAATAAAGAATATCCAATGTATTCCGGTACAGACTTGGGCGTAACCTACAGCCCTACTTCAACCACTTTTAAAATATGGGCACCATCAGCTAGCACAGTAAAGTTGCGGTTTTACAAAGCAGGAAACGGCGGCAAAGCCTTGCAGGTTATTACAATGCAAAAGGTGTCACCGGGTATTTGGCGAACTATTATTTATAGAAATATAAAAAATACATACTATACTTTTCAGGCAGAGTTTAATGGAAAATTATTAGAGGAAACGCCAGACATTTATGCAAAAGCAGTAGGCGTAAATGGACAACGTGGAATGGTAGTAAGCATGGCGGAAACAAATCCACTCAACTGGAAAAACGATAAGCGTCCTACACTAAAAAATTACACAGATATCGTATTGTATGAGTCACATGTAAGAGATTTATCTGTCAGCAAAAATTCAGGTATTAAAAACAAAGGCAAATTTTTAGGACTTGCAGAGGTTGGTACAAAAAGTACAGATGGTTTAGCAACAGGTCTTGATCATTTAAAAGAATTAGGAGTTACACATTTGCATTTACTTCCTTCTTTTGATTTCAATTCAGTTGATGAAACAGCGCCGAATGACAAATACAATTGGGGTTACGATCCACTAAATTATAATGTTCCCGAAGGCAGTTATGCAACAAATGCTTACGATGGAAAAGTGCGCATAAAAGAATTTAAACAAATGGTACAAACCCTGCACAGCAATGGCATAAGGGTTATTATGGATGTGGTTTACAACCATACTTCCAACATTGAAACGCCTTTTAACCTGCTTGTGCCTGATTATTTTTACAGAAAAAAAGCTGACGGTTCTTACTCAGATGCTACAGGTTGCGGCAACGAAACTGCATCTGAAAAAGCAATGATGCGCAAGTTTATAATTGAGTCAGTAATGCATTGGGTAAATGAATATCATGTAGATGGCTTTAGGTTTGACTTGATGGGCGTGCATGATATTGAAACCATGAACGAAATAAGTGCTGCTCTTCACAAAATTGATAAGAGTATTTTTATTTATGGCGAGGGATGGACGGCCGGTTCTACACCATTGCCTGAGGAACTGCGTGCAGTAAAAAAGAACACTTATAAACTAAACAATATTGCAGCCTTTAGCGATGATATAAGAGATGGCTTACACGGCCCGTATAATAATGTAAAAGAAAAAGGATTTGTAAGTGGCGGCACAGGTTGGAAGGAGAGTATAAAATTTGGAATTGTTGCAGCTACCCAACACCCACAAATAAATTACAGCAATGTAAATTATTCAAAAGCCCCGTGGGCAAATGAGCCATCGCAAGCAATTAGCTATGTTTCGTGCCACGATGACAATACGTTGTTTGATAGATTAAAATTGGGAAACCCGCAGGCCAGCGAAGTAGAATTAATACAAATGGATAAGTTGAGTCAAACCATTGTACTCACATCGCAGGGCGTACCGTTTATTCATTCAGGGGCTGAAGTGTTGCGGACCAAACAGGGCGTTGCAAATTCTTACAATTTGCCGGATTCTATTAATGAAATTGACTGGAGCAGAAAATTGACATACAGCAACGTTTTTAATTATTATAAAGACTTGATTGCTTTGCGAAAAAACCATCCTGCGTTTAGAATGCCATCAACAAAAATGATACAGCAACATTTAGAGTTTACAGAAACCGAAGATCCATTGCTCATCATTTACCAATTAAATAACCATGCAAACAATGATAGCTGGAAAGATATTGTTGTATTGCTCAATGGCGATACAAAAAACAAAAATATTACACTTCCTTCAGGTAATTGGAATTTGGTTGCTGATGGAAACACGATCAGCCAAAAGGGTATAAAACAAATGAGTGGAGAAATTGAACTGCCCGCAACAACAGGCTTTATTTTATATAAAATGGATTAATATTTATTTCGGTAAAAAATATGCCCCGCCTTTTAAAGAGACGGGGCATTTTTTATCGAATAAAATTTACTTCCTACTAATCTTAGAAAGTAACCTTAATATTTCTAAATACAACCAAACTATTGTAACCATTAACCCAAAAGCACCGTACCATTCCATGTATTTAGGTGCACCCATTTCGCTACCGGTTTCTATCATATCAAAATCGAGTATTAAGTTTAATGCAGCCACACCTGTAACTACCAATGAGAAAATAATCCCGAAAGTACTTCCTTCATGCAAAAAAGGCATATTCTCAAAACCAAACATGCGCAACCCCATTACCACCAAATAAAATATACCAATACCGACTGTAGCAGTTATAATTACCGATTTAAATTTTTCTGTTGCCTTTATAATCCTAAAACTGTACA
>JANOTH010000274.1:0-8035 GCA_031416275.1 Ferruginibacter sp.
GGGTAAAGGCTTTTACCGATATAAAAGGAGAACTAGAAAATGTGTTTGAAGGATTTGAATATAGCATTGAACACATAGGAAGCACTTCTGTGCCTCATTTGGATGCAAAACCAATTATTGACATTGATGTTATTTATTCAATCCCGTTAGATTTTGGTAAGATAAAGATGAGCCTCGAAAACCTAGGATACTACCACAATGGAGACCAAGGAATAAGAGTTAGAGAGGTGTTTAAACGAAATGGAAACGGATCAAATGTGTATTTAGATAAAATAAAACACCATTTGTATGTCTGTCCTAGTAACAGTATAGCTTTAGAAAGACATCTTTTATCAAGAAACTTTTTAAGAAAAAATGAGTGGGCTAGAATAAAATACCAAAAAATAAAATATGCGTTAGCCGAGGAGGCAAATCAAAATACAAAAGTATATGCTGAGCTAAAAGAACTTTATGTAAATAGTTTTATAGATTCAATTATAGAAGAAGAAAAGAGAACCTACCACTTATAATTTTACTAATATCGATACATAACAATGGTACTATAAAATAATATCATCAGACAATTACAAAGCGAGGGATTAAAATCATACAATAACTCATCAACACAAAATACATTACCTCAAAATCAGTTTGTATTTTTGCAGCATAAACTTTTACCATGGGAGAAACTGACCGCAACCACCGAAATGAATACAGAAATAGAAGAAGAAGCAGGTTTACACTCGGTGCCGATAACAATGCATTGATGGCTTTATTTGCCATAAACGTTATCTTCTTTTTAATATTGATGGTGATACAGGTAGGCATGTTTGTTGGCGAAAAAACACCTGAGTTTTTTTATAGCCATATTGTGCAGTGGTTTGAGTTGCCTGCAAGCCTAACCCGATTATCAGAAAGGCCATGGACGATTTTAAGTTTTATGTTTACAGAAACCGGTGGCGGTATAATTAGAGGAATAACCAATATGATATGGCTTTGGGCATTTGGTTATATTCTACAGCAAATGGCTGGCAACGATAAAATTATACCTGTTTACATTTATGGCGGCTTAACGGGTGCAGTTTTTTTTATTGCGGCACATTATATTTTACCACCACTTTCGCCAATGCGTGATAGCGCAGGTTTACTTGGTGCAAATGCAGGCGTAATGGCGGTGGCAATGGCAACTACCACGCTTGAGCCTAATTATCGTTTTTTTACGCAGATAAGAAATGGCATTCCTATTTGGGTGTTAATGACCATTTATATTTTAATTGATTTTGCAGGCGTGGCCGGTTTTAGTGCGGCATACAGTTTATCACATCTTGGCGGTGCGGCAGCGGGCTTTGTATTTGTACTTTTTTTACGGAAAGGTAAAGATGGAAGTATATGGATGAATAGACTTTACAACAAGTTTATTACCATGTTTGAGCCAAAAATTAAACCTGATACAACTGATAAAAACGATATTTTTTATAATAGTGGCAACAGAAAACCTTTTACAAAAACTACTAATGTTACACAAAAAAGAGTTGATGAAATTTTAGATAAAATAAACCAGAAAGGATATCATTTTTTAACTGACGAAGAAAAAGCTTTTTTAAAGAAAGCGGCAGAAGATGAAGCTTTGTAAAATATAAAAGCGCCTGCCAAAAAATTGACAGGCGCTTGTTTTTCATTCGGGAAATTAATTTTTTGTAGTATCTACCCTACCAGATTTTCTATCCGCTTTTCTACCAAGGATGTAACCACCTGCTGCACCAATAACACCACCTACTACGGCACCTTTTCCTCCTTTACCAATTACTCCACCTAGTACCGCTCCGCCAACACCGCCAATGGTAGCTCCTTTTGCTGCGCTGCTCCAACCCTCATTTTTCTTTTTCACTTCTCCCGGTACTGTTCCGGTTCCACCTGTACCTGTAGTTGTTCCAGTCGTTTTGCTACTTTCAGGTGCAGGAGTGCTAACAGGCGTATTTACAACTACCGGTGGCGTTTGAGTTTCTGCTGCTTTTGGGGCTTTTTGTTTTTCGTATACTTTTACAACCTTTGTAACAGTTCTAATTTGAACCTTCTGTTCGGCTTGCTTGTCTGCAACAACAATAGGCGTAGTATCTTTTGTACCGATATCGGTTGATGCGTTTGCATTATTTTGTAAAGTTGTATCTGTAAATACAATTCTATTCTCAGTATCTAAACTGTCGTTCTTTTTTGAATTACATGCTGCAAGCAGCAATGTAAAAGAGATGATAGGAAGTAGTAATTTTTTCATGTCAGTTATTTTTGATGTTTATTAATATGTTTACTCTATTACACAAAATAATGCCAGCCATAAAAATGAAATATCTATTAGGAAATTTTTATGTTAATGCTTTTAACATTGCTATATCTTTAAGGTATGGCAGTAGGTTTAATACGTAAAGTTACAAAAGGCTCTTTTATACTTGGCAACATAACTGTCGCAATTCTTTTTTTATTGGGTTGCTACGCTTCCTATTTCAACCCAACTACATTTTGGTTTCTTGGTTTACTAACCTTGGGGCTATTGTACTTTTTTGCAATTTTATTAATTTTCATAATTTTCTGGTTGTTCGTAAAATGGAAATTTATGCTCATTGGCATTATTACTTTTGCCATTGCGTGGCAACCACTTTGCCAAATAATTAAAATAAAGCAAGGCGATGATTTTAAAGTTGCCAAGCTTCCAACTAGTTTAAGGGTAATGAGCTGGAACGTTGAACACTTTGATATTTTAGAACACAAAACACATCCTGAAAGAAAACAAGAAATGTTTGACATTATTAAAAAATATTCTCCGGATGTAGCATGTTTTCAGGAAATGGTGGGAGGCGATTTTGATTCAACAGCAATTAATTATGTGCCTGATATTGCTAAAGAATTAAACTATAAATATTACTATTATTCTTACGACAAAAGAGATGATTTTGATAGTAAACATCATTACGGCATAATAACCTTCAGCAGGTTCCCCATTATACAAAAATATACGTACAGCCCGCCGGAAACCAACTACAATTCAATTTTTCAAAGTATTGATGTAGCATTTGGTAACGACACCTTTAGGGTATTTAATGTGCACTTACAATCTTTAAAGTTTAGCGATGTTAGCCGCCAATACATTGAAGACCCAACATTAAAAGGCGAAATTGATATTGAGAAATCTAAAAATATTATTTCGAAATTTAAGACAGGCTTTGCAAAAAGAAAACTTCAAAGTGAACGGGTAAAAAAATCTATGAATGAGAGTCCGTACAAAGTGATAATATGCGGCGATTTTAATGATGTGCCAAACAGTTACGCTTATAATACAATTGGCAAAGGTTTAAAAAACGCTTATGCAGAAAAAGGCACAGGTATTGGGCGAACATTTGCTTCTATTTCTCCAACACTTAGGATTGATAATATTTTTATTGATAAAAAATTATCAGTAGAACAATTTGTAAGTATAAAGAAAAAATTGAGCGATCATTTTCCCATAGTTGCAGATGTTGAAGTACTTACTAAAAGAAAGTAAACTTTTAAGGCTACAACTTAACATTCTTTATTGTTCTGGTTGTTTAAATATATTTGCACAGATTACAACACAATTAAAGCTAAATAGATAATTTAAGTTGAAATGTGCGACGCCACCGCAGTTCCACATTGCTGCTTCTTTGTTCGGCTAAAAAGAAAAAAATGGCATTAGAAATTTACAATACACTTACCAGAAAAAAGGAAATATTCACACCGCTTGAAGAAGGATATGTGGGCATGTATGTGTGCGGACCAACCGTTTACAGCGATGTTCATTTAGGTAACTGCCGCACCTTTATTTCGTTTGATATTATTTACCGTTACCTACGCCTGTTGGGTTATAAAGTTCGGTATGTGCGCAACATAACAGATGCCGGACATTTGGAAGGTGACCGTGATGAAGGCGATGATAAATTTAGCAAAAAAGCCAGAGCGGAAAAGTTAGAGCCGATGGAAATTGTACAGAGGTACACACTGGGTTTTCATGATGTGATGCAACTGTTCAATAATTTACCGCCTACTATAGAACCTACTGCTACAGGGCATATCAGCGAACAAATTGCTATGACGCAGGAAATACTTGCTAATGGTTACGCCTATGAAGTGAGCGGCACTATTTATTTTGATGTAGAGAAATACAGTAAAGAAAAATCATACGGCATATTAACCAACCGCAAACTTGAAGATCTACTGGAAGGTACAAGAGACCTTGGAGGACAGGATGAAAAAAGAGGTCGACTTGATTTTGCACTCTGGATAAAAGCAAAACCGGAGCACCTTATGCAATGGCCAAGTCCTTGGGGTATGGGTTTCCCCGGCTGGCATGTTGAATGCTCTGCAATGAGCAATAAATATTTGGGTAAGAGATTTGATTTACATGGCGGTGGCATGGACCTTGCAGCCACTCACCACACAAACGAAATTGCTCAAAACGAAGCTTGTTTTAAAGAAAGTCCTGCACAAATTTGGATGCATACAAACATGCTTACTGTAAATGGTACCCGTATGAGCAAATCGCTGGGTAATGGGTTTTTACCACACGAATTATTTACAGGATCGCACCCTTTATTAGACAAAGCATATTCACCTATGACGGTACGTTTCTTTATGTTGCAAACGCAATACCGTAGCACGTTGGACTTTAGTAACGAGGCTTTACAGGCATCTGAAAAAGGTTTGAAGCGTTTGTGGGAAGCGTATGAAACTTTGCAGAAATTAGTTTACGTTACTGGCGAAGCCGATAAAGAGCTAGAAGAAAAAGTATTGAAATATGTAAATGGTTTTGAGGAAAGCATGAACGATGATTTTAATACTGCAAAAGTATTGGCGAACATGTTTGAACTAGTGCCTATCATTAATTCTTTTAAAGATGGATTGATTACCGTTGGAGCAATTACACAAGAAACTTTTGATTTGCTTAAAGCTCAGATGACAATTTTCTTAACAGATGTTTTTGGGTTAAAGGCTGATGCGGAAATGAACAATGGCAAACTAAGTGATGTGTTAGACCTTTTGATTGAAATGCGCAAAGAGGCTAAAACAAAAAAAGATTTTGCAACATCTGATAAAATAAGGAACCAACTAAAAGAAATTGGGATTTTATTGAAGGATGAAAAGAATGGGGAAATGAGTTGGGGGGTAGAGTAGCGGGGTTTAAAATTGATTTAGCTATAAGCTAAAAAAGTAAATAAGAACAATTTGTAGAGTTGACCAATTATTCTTGGCTTTTTTTCTTGTTGTTCTTTTTGCAATTCCCTTTCATTCTATCAAATATTATTCAAATGGAAACAGAAGAACTCATTAGAAAAATTATTGGTCTTTCTATAAAGATCCACTCCAAGATTGGTCCAGGTTGTTTTGAAAAGTGTATGAAGAAATATTGTATTACGAATTACAAAAAGAAGGAATAGTTACCCATAGACAATTATTATTACCCATAAAGTATGACAATTTACATATTGAAAATGCATATAAACTGGACTTACTTATTGACAACAAAGTAGTTATTGAATTGAAGTCGGTATTTCCGTTACACCCAATTTATTTTAAACAATTGAAAACACAATTGGCCTTATTGAATTTAAAGAATGGTTTAATTCTCAATTTTAAGACAGAGTTGATGAAAGATGGCATTCACAGGGTCGATAATAATTTCGGAGACGAATCACATGCATAATATTTCTCTTCATCTCCCTTTTTCTTCCTTTTCCCTCTTTGTTCTCTTAGCTTATCCATCAACATAATCACTCCGCTGTATTTAAAAAATCCAACATTGGCTTTACTGCGGTAAATATGCTGACAATGTTTTTAGTATAATTTTTATCTAATAATTCAGCATCAGTAATTTTTTTACTTACAATAAAACTTTTCAATTTTAAAAATTCTATGGCTGGGTTTTCTTCGTCATAACCTTTTGGTGGGCGCTGTAACGCGTCTTCCTTTGAAAGCCCTTCAGTAAAATGTTGTTTAAACTTTTTGCTCGACAAAATCTTTTTCCATTCATCTAAATTATAATCAATTTCCTGGCGCACACTTGCGAGTTTTTTTGCCTCGGGGTTCCAATATCCAGCAGCAACAAATGCCCCACCTGGCTCAATGTGCACATAAAAACCTGCGGTATCTGCCTTCTTTCCTCCCTTTGAAAAAATAGCAGAAATATTACTTTTATAAGGAGCTTTGTTTTTTGAAAAACGCACATCTCTGTTTATTCTGAAAGTACATTCCTTTACCTGCAGTTGAGCAATATCTTCATCATGAACTCCTATTTCTTTGATAAGTTGCGCTGTTATATTTTGAACATCTTCCTTTGCAGATTCGTATCTTTTTCTGTTGGCATCAAACCACTCTTTGGTGTTGTTCTTTTTTAAGTCAGTAAGAAACTGAAGTGTACTTTTTTCAATCATAATGGAACCTTTAAGCCCCCTCTATCTCCCCCGCAGGGGGAGGAAATGTTGGAGATCAACTTTTGAGATTATGCAATACCTTTCTTTAATAAAAATAATAAAATGTTATAACCTCTATTTTCATTTGGATTGTGAATCTTGGAATTTCTATTTATCAAACGGTCTTTTCAACTCTCTGTCAAATAAAATCACTTGTAATTATCGGTGACTTAAGCCCCTCCTTCGGAGGTTTTCGGGAGGCTAGTTTTATAAAATCATCTTCTGTTATAATATTTACGGTAGCAATTTTTTTTGCCTTTTCCAGTTTACTACCTGCATCTTCACCTACAATAAGATAATTTAATTTACTGCTAACACCGCTCAATATTTTTCCACCCAATGCTTCTGCCATTGCTTCTGCATCGTTTCTTTTTAGTTTTGATAATGTACCAGTAAATAAAAATGTTTGTCCTTGTAAGCCGCCTTCTATTTTTTCCTTAGGTTGCGATTTCATTTGCAACCCCGCTTCCTGTAGACGTTTCAGCATTTCAACATTGTCTTCATTTTTAAAAAAATCAGCAATACTGTCAGCAACTTTTACGCCCACATCATCCATCATTTTTAATTCATCCTCTGTTTTATTTGCCAATTCAAAAATATCAGTAATGTTTTGTGCCAATGTTTTTGCGGTGGTTTCGCCAACATAACGAATACCTAAACCATAAATTAAACGGTGTAGTGGTTGTTGTTTAGATGCTTCAATTGCATCAATTAAATTGGTGACAGATTTTGCGCCAAAACCTTCCATATTTCCCAGCATATCTGCTTTTAAATCATAAATACTTGGAACGTCTTTTATTAAACCCATTGCATAAAACTTGCGCACATTTGCTTCGCCAAAGCTTTTAATATCCATGGCATCTTTGCTTACAAAATGTATAATTCTTTCTACTACTTGTGCTTCGCAATTAATATTTACGCAACGCCAAACCGCTTCACCTTCGGGCCTTACCAATGCATCATTACACACCGGGCAAACTTTTGGAAACTCAATTTCTTTTTCTTCCCCTGTACGCAATTCAGGCAATGATTTTACAATCTGCGGTATTACATCGCCACTGCGTTCTATTAAAATAGCATCGCCAATTTTTAAATCTTTTTCTTTTATGTAATCTTCATTATGTACAGAAATGCTGGTAACAGTAACGCCGCCAACCTGCGCTGCTGCTATCTTTGCAACAGGTGTCACCGCTCCTGTACGCCCCACCTGAAACTCCACTCCTAATAATTTACTTGTGGCCTGCCTTGCTTTAAATTTAAATGCAATGGCCCAGCGGGGATGGTGCGATGTCATGCCGAGTTGATCCTGCATATTTAAATCATTCACCTTTATCACCATACCATCTATTTCATACGGAAGCGCATCTCTACCCGCCTCAAATTCGTTTACATATTTTATTACATCGTCAATACCGCACACCACTTTCATTTCTTTTTTAGGAGATTTAAAACCGAGTTGCCAGAGCATTTCGAGCATACCTGAATGGGTTGTAGGAATTAGTTGATTAGTTGATTGGTTGATTGGTACATGCTTGAAATCTTGATCATTCTTCAAATCTTCTGAGACCAAAATCCCCCCT
>JANOTH010000275.1:0-3083 GCA_031416275.1 Ferruginibacter sp.
CAATGGCGTTCATGGCTGCAAGTGCCTGCATTAAAGTAGCGCCTTCTTTTTGTAACATATAACCCGAAAATGCATCTGCTTCAATTTCAGATGAAACATTGCTGCCTTGCCCGCTAACAACATGGTTGTATTAATGATGACCCATTTCGTGTGCCATTATACTTACACTTGCCCATTTAGTTTTTGAATACTCATCAATATCTTCTAAAAAATTATTGTCGTATACAATAAACCTTTGCCCACGTGAAATTGTTGCGTATGCATTTTGAATACCATTCTGCTCTCTTAAATTAAAATTTTCTTTCCATTGAATATTATCGAGCATACTGTTAACTACCTCTTTTGCCTCGTAAACAGATTGAAATTTTGTAGTTAACGACCTTGGTGGAATTTTATAACCACAACCATTTATTTTTTGTGCTTGAACAAGATTTAAAAAAAGTAAAAATATTATTGAGAGGAATGTATTCTTTATCATGGTAAAAATTTGAAAGTTCATCGCCTTTTATTTATAGAGGATGAATTGAACAACAAACAAAAACTGAACCATTAATAAAAATGATTTTCAATTTTACCGTAAAGCTTACTTAAGTATTTATTGCAAATAGGTAATACTTTTTATGAAAGATCGCCTTGCTTATTATACTAATTGATGCTGCAAAAGAAAAACAGTAACACCTGCCGCAAATCCTATCAAAGCCAACCAACCTATCTTTTTTAAATACCACATAAAATCAATTTGCTCTATACCCATTACTGCTACGCCTGCAGAGCTTCCAATTATAATTGCACTACCTCCCGTACCAGTTGTGAATGCAATAAACTCCCAAAAAAAATGATCTTTTGGATAAGTTGATAAATCATACATGCCTTGTGCAGCAGCCACTAAAGGCACATTATCAACCACCGCAGATAGTAAACCTAATGCGATACCTATTAAATATTCGTTTTTAAAAGTATTTGTGAGAAAAAAAGCGAGCTCTTTTAAAATACCAAATGATTGCAAAGCAGAAACAGCTAGTAAAACCCCCAAGAAAAATAAAATACTAGGCGTATCTACCTTTTGCAGTGCCCTAGCAACTGTATACCTCTCTACCATTTCATGGTTTTTACCTTTATGAAGAATGGTTGTTAGCACCCACATTAAACCTAATGCCAACAACATACCCATAAATGGTGGCAGGTGAGTGAGGGTTTTAAATACCGGAACAAAAATTAAAAAACCAATACCTGCAAATAGTACTACTCTGCCATCTGCTTTTTCTCTGGGTGTACAAATTGAAGCCGGTAAAGCTGCGACCTTTTTTCCTTTAAATCGATGTGCAACTACTAAAGCCGGTAAAATACATGCGGCTAGACTAGGTAATATTAATTGCTTCATAATATTAAAGGGAGAAATTTGACCACCAATCCATAACATGGTAGTAGTTACATCTCCCAATGGTGACCAAGCCCCACCTGCGTTAGCAGCTATAATAATCATACCAGCAAACCAAAGCCTATCTTCTTTTTCTTTTAATATTTTTGAACACAACGATGTCATAACAATGGCCGTCGTTAAATTATCAAGCAAAGCTGAAAGGAAAAAAGTGATGCTAATTATTATCAACAAAAGCGTTGACTTATTTGTTGTTTTTATTTTTTGTGTGATGATATCAAACCCATCGTGGGAATCAATTAATTCAACAATGGTCATTGCACCTAGCAAAAAGAAAAGAATGGAGGCAATGTCGCCCAAATGGTGCAGCAACTCTTCCGTTACTTTTTCAGTGGTTTCGCTCTGAAGGATATATAACGTCCAACAAAGCACACCCGTAATTAAGGCGGACGCTGCTTTGTTAAGTTTTAAGGGATGCTCAAACGCAATAGCGATATACCCTGCAACAAAAACAGCAATAATTAAAATGGAAAACATGCTATTAAATAATAAGATTTAATGGGTATAAAAATGACCTTGTAAATTAACTTTTGAATAAGCTTTTTTAATTGCCCCTAACATTGGCAAAGTAAGAATTTTTAAATTTAAAAGTAGATTACCTTCCTGCAAAATATTGAAGACTGCTTACGTTATGTACAGATATTTATGACTCAATCGTTATAACAAACTGATTGGGTTTTTCAAATAAATACCGGAAAAATAAATTTAATTAACGTTGAAGAATCAGGTTAATATTGGATTCGTTTAAGCGGATTTTTAACCAATTTTGCATTTTTAGTTTGTCGCTGCTGGAAACGTTTGCAGCTATTGAAAGTAAGACTACAATTGTTTTCTTTGTAACAGTACCATCGCCAATTATTACAGCTGGCTGAATAATTCCATTTTTTACAGCGGGGTATTGTGCTTTTATCTCTGCAAAAATTTGAGTACTCAATAATTCCTGCTTTTTAATGCTGTCAATTTTGCTCAACAATTTATTTTCATTTGCCTCTTTAATTTCCAAAGCATCTGTTAATTGGTTAAGCTCTTCCGTTTGTTCACTTTTATTTTCAGATAAATAAGAAAAGCCTTGTTTTACTTCTAAAGAACCTGAGGGGAGACTGTATTTATTAAGTTCGCTTTTTAACTGCTCAATTTCTTTCGGTAATATTTCTTTACCGCCAAATACAAGAGTGATTTTTTTCTTTTTTGGATCAATTTTTTTGTTTAGCAAATAGTCGTTGGCAAAGTGGGCTTCATTTACTATAAAACGATTAGCACTTTTTGTAAACTTATCCTGTTGTACCAGATCATAACCTAAATAAAGGCTTGGCAATAATGTTGCTAATACAACAACCCATACAATGCGCTGGGCCATTTTATCTGCCTTTGCATTTTCCTGAAGCTTATTTGGAAAATGCAACAGGCGAACAATAACAAATGTAGCTAGTGCTATAAAAACGGTATTGATAATAAATAAATAAAATGCGCCATAAAAAAACTGAAGTTGCAAGGTTGCCAACCCATACCCTGCAGTACACAGAGGCGGCATTAAAGCAGTTGCTATTGCTACACCGGGTATTACGTTTCCTTTTTGTTTACTCGCAGTAGCTACGATACCTGCCAACCCACCAAACAATGCAATTAATACATCGTAAATAGTGGG
>JANOTH010000276.1:0-4655 GCA_031416275.1 Ferruginibacter sp.
TCTGTTACGTGAAAATGCTCAGGAACAAATTCACCTGTGGTAAGTTTAAAATTTACCGCTTCAGCGGTTGCTAGAATTTCTTTAATTTTTGATAATTTCATTTTGCTTTTTTAATCGGTTAACAACAGTTTCCTTTCTTATTTTCCATTCGGGTAAAAATGTTACCAAAATAACTTTTCAGTTTGTGCATTACCTTTTCATCAACACAATAACACACAGTATTTCCTTCAATATCACCTTTTATAATGCCCGCATTTTTTAGTTCCTTTAAATGTTGCGATACGGTGGGCTGTGCCAAAGGCAGCTCATTTACAATGTCGCCACAAATACAGGTATCAACTTTTAATAGGTATTCTATAATGGCAATTCTTGCCGGGTGCCCCAATGCTTTGGCAAGAATGGCAATTTCATTTTGCCTGTCAGTAAAATGATCAGTTTTTGAAGCTCCCAAGTTTTTAAATTTAATATTGCAATATTACGATAAAGAATCCACAACAGAAGTCTATAAAAGAAGAGTATCTTTATTTATAACAATTACTTAATAAAGTAAGTGTTAAGAAATCATTACCAATTACGAAGCATTCTTATTGAGAGGGTATAAACCTATTTTTGCCACCTAAATTTTAAACCATGGGCTTCAATTCAATTTTAAAAATATTTTTACCAAAAGATAGAATTTTTTACCAACTTTTTGAAAATGTTGCAGGTGAACTGGTAAAAATGGGTGATAAATTAAAAGAAGTGGTTAATGAGCCTGACTTTGAAAAAAGAGCTAGGCTTATTAAAGAAATAGAGGATATGGAGCATGTAAATGATGATTACACACATCAGATATTTACCGAACTTGGTAAAAATTTTATTACTCCTTTTGACAGAGAAGATATTCATTACCTCGCTTCAGCTTTAGATGATATTGCTGATTATATATACGCCTCAGCTAAAAAGATTAATTTTTACAGGGTAAATCCTGATGATATTGGGATCAGAAAATTTGGAGAGATTATAGCACTCGGGTGTGTACAAGTACACAAAGCAGTTACAGAGTTGCGCAATATGAAGAATATGCGTAAAATAACAGATGCGCTAGTAGCTATTAACAGCATTGAAAACCAAGGAGACGATATTTTCGATATGAGCATTGAAAGACTTTTTGCTACCGAGCCTGATGCAAAAGAGGTTATTAAAAAGAGAGAGATTTATCAGGTGATGGAAATTGTAACAGATAAATGTGAAGATGCAGCAAACGTTATTGAAAGCATAATTGTAAAATATGCTTAGGTAGCAAATAAACAGCTTCTTAACAACTTAAAAATCTTTCAATGCCCGATTTTCCAATTTTGCTAATTCTTATTATTGCGCTCGCTATAATTTTTGATTTCATTAACGGCTTTCATGATGCAGCTAATGCTATTGCAACAGTTGTATCTACAAAAGTATTAACGCCATTTCAAGCTGTAACCTGGGCTGCATTTTTTAATTTTGTGGCGTATTTCATTTTTAAAGATCATGGTGTTGGCGAAACAATTGCAAAAACAGTTAATGGTGCAATTAGTTTGCAGGTGATTCTTTCCGGACTTATTGCTGCAATTATATGGAACCTTATTACTTGGTGGTATGGTATTCCGTCTAGTTCCTCACACACACTTATTGGAGGTTTTACGGGTGCAGCTGTAGCAGCAGCAGGTAGTTTTGGCGTTATCAACACCCCTGTTATGCTGAAAATAGTTAGTTTTATTGTGTTTGCTCCATTGCTAGGTATGTTAATGGCTTTCATTATCTCCATCTGGTTTTTAAATTCTTTTAGAAAAGGGATAACCCCAAAAATTGTGGGTCTCCTTGTTATAGCGGGCACCTTATATCTTTTATCGAAACTCATTATTACAGATCCAAGTTTAATGAAAACGCATTACGAAAGTTATTTTTTGAAAGTGCTTTTTTATTCGCAAAATTTTAAGTGGCTACTCGTAGGTTTTATAATAATTTCTTTGAGTGTATTCTCACTTTTTTTAAGCAGCTTAAATTATTCTCAGTCTGAAAAATGGTTTAAAAAAATGCAGTTGGTTTCGTCTGCAGCGTTCAGTATAGGCCATGGTGGTAACGATGCGCAAAAGGTAATGGGTATAATTATGGTGGCATTAATTAGCGCAGGGCAATATAGTAGTTTTAGCGAAATGCCTAGCTGGGTTCCGCTTGCATGTTACTCAGCCATTTCGCTCGGTACTATGAGTGGTGGTTGGAAGATTATAAAAACGATGGGCACCCGTATTACAAAAGTTACTCCTTTTGAAGGCGTGGCGGCAGAATCAGCGGGAGCGCTAACCTTGTTCATTACCGAAATGCTTAAAATTCCAGTAAGTACAACCCATACAATTACAGGTTCTATTATTGGTGTTGGCGCAACTAAACGCTTGAGTGCAGTGCGTTGGGGCGTTACTATAAACTTATTATGGGCATGGATACTTACTATTCCGGTAAGTGCAGGGCTTGCAGCTATCATATACTACCTAGTTCGTGCCATAGGAATATAAGTTTTCACGGAGATACAAAATCCAATAAAAAGAGGTTAAAATTCACTTTCTTTGCCCCATGAAATTAATACTGGTAACCGGAGGCTGTGGCTACATAGGTTCTCATACAATTGTAGATCTTATTGATAATGGTTACGATGTTATAAGCATAGATAATAACAGCCGCAGTAACGAAAATATATTACTAGGGGTAGAAAAGATAACCGGTAGAAAAATAAAAAATTACAAAGTTGATCTCTGCATTTACGATGACGTACACGCAGTTTTTCAGGAAAATCCAACTATAGAAGGCATCATTCATTTTGCTGCGTATAAGGCGGTGGGCGAATCGGTTGAAAAACCGATTATGTATTTTGAAAACAATATTAGCTCACTAATAAATGTTTTAAAGTGTGCTCAGGAAATGAAGATTCCAAATTTTGTATTCTCATCTTCCTGCACAGTGTATGGTAATCCTGATGTAATGCAGGTTACAGAAGAAACGCCGCAAAAAAAAGCTGCTTCACCATACGGACTCACCAAACAAATGGGCGAAAATATTGTTGAAAATATTGTGGCAAAATGCAATACTAATGCTGTATTGTTGCGCTACTTTAATCCGGTAGGTGCACATATTTCTAATGCCATTGGCGAATTACCTTTGGGAAAACCGCAGAACCTTATACCCGCTATAACGCAAACTGCCATTGGCAAACTACCACAAATGACTGTTTTTGGTGCAGACTACGATACAAAAGATGGGAGCTGTATCAGGGATTTTATTCATGTTTCTGATATTGCACATGCACATACCCTTTCATTGCAATTTTTAAATGAAAGAAAAGATGAAAAAATCTGTGAAATATTTAACCTTGGTACAGGAGATGGATACAGTGTATTAGAAGTAATTAAAACATTTGAAACGCAAAACGACGTTAAGCTAAATTACACTGTTGGGCAAAGAAGAGAAGGAGATGTAATTGCCATTTATGCAAATAATGATAAAGCAAAAAAACTTTTAAAATGGGTTCCAACACTTTCAATAGAAGATATGGTTAAAACTGCCTGGCAATGGGAGCTTAGCCTACAGAACAAGCAATAAATCGTGCATTTTACAATAGCAATTCAAACCAACATAAAATTTTAATCTTTACTTTGTAAAAAAACTAAACTACATGCTAAGTGACATTGAAGTAACCGGTAAAAAAGATACCAGAAGCGGCTTTGGAGACGGACTGATGGAGGCTGCTACAGCCAATGAAAATATTGTAGCACTTACAGCCGATCTTGCAGGTTCGTTAAAACTAGGACCATTTATAAAAGCTTTTCCTGAGCGCTTTATACAGTGTGGAATAGCAGAAGCAAATATGATAGGCATTGCTGCAGGCTTAACTATTGGCGGTAAAATTCCTTACACTACAACTTTTGCAAACTTTAGTACAGGTAGAGTATATGACCAAATAAGACAAAGCGTAGCATACAGCGGTAAAAATGTAAAAATTTGTGCTTCGCATGCAGGACTTACTTTAGGAGAAGACGGTGCTACTCACCAGATATTAGAAGATATTGGGCTAATGAAAATGTTGCCTGGTATGACGGTAATTGTTCCGTGCGATTATAACCAAACAAAGGCAGCAACAAAAGCAATAGCTGTTTATGAAGGGCCTGTTTATTTGCGTTTTGGAAGACCGGTTTGGCCCATTTTTACCAAAGAGGAAGATTTTAAAATAGGCAAAGCACAAATTTTAAATGAAGGAAAAGACATTTCTATTTTTGCTTGTGGCCATTTGGTTTGGAAAGCAGTGGAAGCTGCAAAAATTTTGGAGGCTAGAGGCATTAGTGTTGATCTAATAAATATTCATACAATTAAACCATTAGACACTGAAGCTATTATTGCGTCAATTAAAAAGACAGGTTGTGCTGTGACTGCAGAAGAACACAATATTTTAGGAGGTTTAGGAGATAGCATAGCACAAACTGCTGCTAAAAACCATCCTATACCTATTGAATATATAGGTACAAATGACACATTTGGAGAAAGTGGAAAACCGGAAGTTTTATTTGTAATATATGGTTTAGATACTGATAAGATTGTGTCTGCAGCAGAGAAGTTATTGGCTAGAATAATATAAAAAGTTGTCTTCTCTT
>JANOTH010000277.1:0-3388 GCA_031416275.1 Ferruginibacter sp.
GTTTTTATGCAGCATATTGGTGGTTATCCCGGTAGATATTCTAAAGGAGTAAAGGAAGATATTATTGCAAATAGATCTGGTTTGTTTATTAGTGGGCACTCTCATATTTTGAAAATAATGTACGACCAAAAACTGCATTGTTTGCACATGAACCCCGGCGCTGCAGGCAAACAAGGTTGGCATAAAATGAGAACCATTGTACGCTTTGCCATTGATGAAAAAGAAATAAAAGATTGTGAGGTTGTGGAGCTGGGAGAAAGAGGGAAAATTAATTAAGAATTACGGGTTCGAGTAAGAGCTATGCTCTTTCCCAAACACATGCATACGCCCGTAATTAGTAATTGAGAACTATTTTCCGCCATTGGCAGTCAAATCTGCTTTGCAGTTTGCATCTAGTACCGGTATAGGTGCACTTACTAATACGCCACCCATCATGGATGTCTGCGTTGAAAAATACATAAGGCATGATGAGTTGTTGCAATGAGATATATGAGCAGCATCTTCATGAGGACTAACCATTGACGTACCCAAATTAGTTAGTCCAAGCAAATGTCCAAATTCATGGTTAAGTACGGTAGTTTCTAATTTTGTACGGGTAGTTTGATTTACGCCACCGGAGTTATTTGTTACTGTAGGCCCGAAAACTACCAGCGACGTATTTCTATAGGCAGCACCCAAAATATTTGCGGTGCTAAAAGGCGCATCTACATAAACAATATAAACGCTGAGTATACTTCCATTGGTGAATTGTGTGCGGTTCGCTTTTTCAAGCGCACTAATATCTTCTATACTAAAAACAGATTTGCCAGATGCTGCAATTGGTGTTTGAGAAAAAGTAATACCGGCCGGTTTATTTAAAAGTGAATTCAAAAAATTGCTGAGGTTAGCGAGTGCCGCTGCATCTGGCGCAAAGCCCGGCATAAATTGTAATTGAACATTTATAGATGTGTAAGTGCCCGCACTTAAAAAATCTTTAGCAGATGCACCTACAGACTTTGTGTTTAGGTTACTGGCTGCTGACGGGGTACTATCTTTCTTTGAACATTGCGCAAACAACACAACAGAAAGCAAAAGTGGAACAATGTATTTTTTCATCGAAGTATTTAAATGGATGTACTATTTTTTTACAATATCAGATTTTATAAAAAGCAAGCCTTTTAATTACCGCCCTTTTAAAAATTATTTAACTTTTTTATTCACAACTCACTAATCACCATTTACTATTCCACCCAGTCTGCAATAAATACATTCGTATCTCTTGTGCCACCATTGTTTCTGTTGCTGCTAAAAACTATTTTTTTCCCATTGCTGCTAAACATCGGGAATGCATCAAAACCTTTATCCCTTGATATTTTCTGAATATTTTTCCCGTCCAAATCTGCTATATACATATTAAATGGGAATCCCCTTTTGTACTCATGGTTGCTGCAAAAAATGAAATGCTTTCCATCTGGCGTAAAGTTTGGAGCCCAGTTAGCCTGATCTAAATCTGTAACTTGGTGCGGATTACTGCCATCTGCGTTCGCTATCCAAACTTCCATGCGGGTTGGTGCTACAAGATTTTGAGCCAGTAGTTCTTTATATTCTTTTATTTCTTCTGCTGTTTTAGGTCGGCTTGCTCTCCATATTATTTTTGTACCGTCTGGGCTAAACCAAGCGCCGCCATCGTACCCTAATAAATTCGTAATACGCTTTACATTTCTGCCTTTTAAGTCCATAGTGTATAACTCCAGGTCGCCGTCTCTCATACTTGTAAAAACCATCTTATCACCTTTGGGCGAAATGGTAGCTTCTGCATCATAACCTTTAGTAGTTGTAAGTTGCCTTATAATTTTTCCTTTCAAATTTGCCTGAAAAATATCCATGCTTTCGTAAATTGGCCAAATGTATTTGTTGCCGTATTTAGATCTGTCAGGCACAGGTGGGCATTCATTTCCTGCCAAATGTGTGGAGCCATATAAAACTGATTTTCCATCAGGATAAAAAAAAGCACATGTTGTTCTTCCTGTTCCTGTACTAATAAGTTTTGGTTCGAATTTTTCTGAGGAAGTTGTTGGGACTTTACCCATCCATATCTGGTCGCACATAATACCGTTTTTGGAATCTGCTTTTTGAAACACTAAATATTTACCATCCTTGCTTAAATATGCTTCTGCATTATCGCCACCAAACGTTAGCTGCCGCACATTTGCAAAATGAGTTTCGCCGGGAAAATGAACAGTATCACTGAACGGCTGCTTAGGAAATAAATTGGTTTTCCATTTAAAAGAACCTAATAATAATATCAGCAAAAACACTGACAGCGAAAGTAAATATTTCATGCTTTAACCTTTTTTCAAAGTTAACTTTCTATGTTTCGGGCATTGTCAAAGTTTTGTAAACTAACCGTAGATATGCTTTATTTTTACGCCATAAAATATTTAGATGAAATATATCTCGGTTTTATTATGTGCTGTTTTAATCTTTTCGTGTAATGGTAATAAAGAGCAAACAGAAATAAGTTCAAATGCTGTAGCAGCCTCTAAAGAAGAAGTTTTAAAAGCTGCTGCAAAAACATACCCCGACTCTTTAAAACTTATCCAAAACTTAGCCGCATATTATTTAGAAGTTGGGAATTATGATGCGGCACTTTTGCAAATAAATTCGGCCATAAAAAAAGACAGTAATAATGCAGAGCTTTATGATAACCAATCCATCATTTATGTTGAAAAAGCAGATACCGCAAATGCAATTAAGAGTTTAGAAAAAGCAGTTGATTTACTTGCCGCACCACAATACATAATAAGTCTTGGAGCATTGTACGCACAATTAAAAAATCCACAAGCCCTTGCCATGGCAGATGCGTTGCTGTATGCCAACAAATCGGGCGCAGAAAAAGAAGCCTATTTTATAAAGGGATTGTATTACACATACAACAATGAAAAAGAAAAAGCTATCCCATTTTTTGATAAGTGCATCAGCATCAATTACACTTTTATGGATGCATATTTAGAAAAAGCAATAGCATTGTATGATTTAAAAAAATATAGCGAAGCCGCTACAGTATTGCAAAAGGCTGTAATGGTGCAAAATAATTATGACAAAGGTTATTACTACCTTGGTCGTTGTTTTGAAAAATTAAATAACAAAGAAGATGCCATTGAGGCTTACAAAATGGCGCTGCTGTACGATTCGAATTACGAAGAAGCACAAGATGCTTTGGGAAAGCTGCAGTAACAACGAATTCGCAAATGTGAAAATTTCTTAAAACACTACCAACGTCATAAATTGCAAAAAACATTGAACATTGAACAACACAACAACTCAACAACTCAACAACTCAACAACTCAACTACTCAACTAATCAACCAATCAACTAATCAACTAATCAACTAATCAACTAATCAAC
>JANOTH010000278.1:0-2194 GCA_031416275.1 Ferruginibacter sp.
GTTTAAGTGGATTACCAATTAAACAACGAGCAACCGAAATGGTGAAATATGTACACAGCAAAACGGGAGGTAAAATCCCCATTATTGCAAGTGGCGGTATTTTTACAGGTGCAGATGCGGAAGAAAAATTGAACGCAGGTGCGTCTTTAGTACAGGTATGGACAGGGTTTGTTTATGAAGGGCCTGCCATTGTAAAAAATATATGTAAGTATCTTGCAGCCGGAAGAAGATATTAGACAAAAGATTAAATACAAAAAAAGTGTTCAGATTTTGCTTATTAACGTTTGAATATTCACCATTTTCAATTCATATTTGACAATTCACATTTAACCATTCACCATTCACAACAACATGGAGCATTTATTTACATCGGAAAGTATTATTAGTTTTTTTGTATTGGTTCTTTTAGAGGTCGTGCTTGGCATTGACAACGTAATATTTGTTAGTATTATAATGAACCGTTTGCCAGATGCTAAACAGCAAAAAAATGCACGTAGGTTTTGGATGGTTTCGGGTATAGTTATGAGAAGCCTTTTGCTAATGGCGCTAGGTTGGCTGCTTGCACAAAAAGGTAATTTTATAATTCCTGAAAGTTGGTTTGGAAAAGGGTTTGATTTAGCGAGTATTGTTATGATTGTGGGGGGATTATTCCTCATTTATAAATCAGTAAAAGAAATACACGGAAAGCTTGAAGGGGAAGATCCAAATGATCAAAATGACAATAGTAATAAACTAACATTAAGTAAGGCTTTAATTCAAATTGTTATTATAGATGCAGTCTTTTCTTTTGACAGTATCATTACAGCAGGAGGAACAGCCAAGCATGTTGAGATAATGATTGCTGCAGTAGTTATAGCAATGATAATTATGTTTACTTTCAGTCCCAAAATTTCTGCATTTATCCATAAGCATCCAACATTAAAAATGCTGGCACTTTCCTTTTTGGTAATGATTGGTTTAAGCCTTGTAATGGAAGGTTGGGCACCTGAAAAGGCGCATGACCTAGGTCTTAAAAACTACATTTATTTTGGTATGGCATTTTCTTTTTTAGTGGAATTATTAAATATGACCATGATGAAAAGACAAAATAAAAAGAGAGTGGTAAGACTTAATGAGCCGGTTTTAGACAACACAAAATCAACAAATAGCGATCTGGCACACTAAGCAGTACAAAGCAGCACGGCTCCTACAAGTGCTGCTGTTTCTGTTCTTAATCTGGTATTACCAAGTGCTACCGCAGTAAAATTCTTTTGCAAAACAGCAATTTCATCTTTTGAGAAATTACCTTCAGGGCCAATTAAAATAGTTGAGTGATTGTAGTGCTGACTATCCATATCAGACAATATATCCTTCAATGAATTCTTTTCTGTGTCTCAGCAGTGAGCAATAAATTTATTGTTATAAGTATTTTCCTTTACAAATTTTTCAAACTTTACAGATTCATGCAAAACCCGCAGCCATACTTGTTGAGATTGCAAATTAGCGCTGATTCAGATACCTTGCAACCTTTCAAATTTTAAAAATTGTTTCGCTGTTCGCTTACATAGTAATGGCACAATTTCACTTACTTCAATTTCAGTAGCTTTTTCTAAAAGCCATTCAAACCTGCTGTTATTTTTTACAGGCAAAATAGCACTAAAAACTTTATTCTGGCGAACAGTTATTTTTGAGCGTCAATAATGTCTACCGAACATTTTTTGTTAGTATCAGTTACGGCAGCGTTATAGATATTGCCCAGTCCATCAGTAAGTTTTATTACTTTAACCGAAGTGTTATTAGGCACACGTAAGAGATTTTATGATATTTAATTGTAGGTATGGTTGAATAGTTAATAATACTACAAGGTTTGAGAAAACCTTGTAGTATTAGAAAAATAGTTGTAGTGAGAATTAAAAACTACATTACTTTGGTTTTTAACTGCACTGCATTTGATAAAGGCTTGATGGGTGTTGTGGACGATATTTGCAACGTAATTCTTTTACTATTAGTCATCGCTAATTCTCTAGCCTTTGCAATTGCTTCAATTCTTGCTTTTTCTTTTGCAATTGTAATAATAAGACTTTTCGATTTAGAGCTTATTGAAGTATACATTCCTTGTGAGCTATTTTTAAGTGTATTTATATCAGTCAAAAAACCCTCCTTGCCCGCATTTACTGCATCTGTAACCATATCTCCAACAGAATTTGAAAGTTCA
>JANOTH010000279.1:0-1869 GCA_031416275.1 Ferruginibacter sp.
TAATAATACAGCAAAAATTGCTGCCAGCGTCAAAGAGAAAATTCGTTTAGTCATGGTGTTTTGTTTTTTAATTAATGCTGTAAATTTTTTTAGGTAACCTATTGGTATTTTATTTCTCTGTTAAATAATCTGTTAATGCATCAAATGCAACTTCCGTCTGTTTTCCTTTTTTTAAATCTTTTACCATGCAGGTTTTATTTTCTACTTCCTTGCTGCCAATTATGATTGCGTATGGAATACCTTTTTTGTCTGCATATTTAAACTGCTTATCCATCTTTACTTTTTCAGGATACAATTCACAGGCAATTTTATGATCCCTTAAAATATTCATTAGTTGTAATGCTGCTCCGGCTTCACTATCACCTAAATTAAAAAATATTGCCTTTGTTGTGGTTGCAATACTTTCAGGGAAAAGATTCAGTTCTTCCATTACATCATAAATCCTGTCAATACCAAAACTTACGCCGACACCGGCAAGATTTGGTACACCAAATAATCCTGTTAAGTTATCGTACCTGCCACCGCCACCAATGCTTCCCATTTTTACTTCTGCAGGCGCTTTGGCTTCAAAAATAATTCCGGTGTAATAATTTAAACCTCTGGCAAGTGTGAGGTCAATTGATAAATTTATATCTCCTGCATTGGCAAGAATAAATTTCAGTTCGTCAATTCCATTTTTACCGGTTTCGCTTTCTGCAAATAATTTTTCAATGGCAGTAATTTTATTTTCGTTACTACCCTCTATCAATAAATATTTTTCAATAGTGTCAATATTCGTCTCGTTCAAACCTCTGGTTTGTAATTCCTCTTTTACTTTTTCAATTCCTATTTTATCAAGCTTGTCAATCGCAATGGTTATGTCCATCATTTTTTCTTCGCCGCCAGCAATTGCTGCCAATGCAGCCAATATTTTTCTGCTGTTTATTTTTAGTTCATAATTGTGCAGACCAAGTTGTACAAAACTGCGGTGATAAATACCGCAAAGTTCCACTTCATTGATCAAACTTGTACTGCCCACTACATCTGCATCACATTGTGTAAACTCTCTGTAGCGCCCTTTCTGCGGTCTGTCTGCACGCCATACCTGCTGCATTTGGTAGCGTTTGTATGGCATGGTAAGCGTATTCGCATTCATAGCTACAAATCTTGCAAATGGAATTGTAAGATCATATTTCAACGCCCGTTCAGTAAGCGAAGCGGTGTTTTTTCCTTCCATTAATTTTGCAAATCCGTCATTTGCCTTCTCAATATTTTTAGGATCGTTTAACCCATTATTCAATATTTTAAAAATCAGCTTATCACCTTCTTCGCCATATTTTCCCATGAGCGTTTCCAGGTTTTCCATGGCAGGCGTCTCCAATGGTTCAAAGCCATGCAACTCAAATACAGAGCGAATTGTATTTAAAATATAATTTCTTTTATAAACCGTAGCAGCGGCAAAATCTCTTGTGCCCTGCGGCAGACTTGGTTTGGTCATTTTCGTTTTTTAATTTTTCTTAACTGCTTCCTTTTCTATAATGGCATCGCAGGTCTTGCTTATCAAATCATACACTTTTACATATCCATCTTCCTCGCCATACCAAGGGTCAGGCACATCTTGGTTTTTGCCCACATTCAATTCATTCAAAAAATAATCTACTTTAGTAGCATCAAAATAGCTGCCTGCAATTCTTATCACATCATGCATCACATCTTCCGCCATCACATAAATCTTATCATAGTTTTCAAAATCTTTGGCTGCAAACTTTCGGGCTCTTTGGTCGCAAATCTTTATACCATTTTGCTTGGCCACTTTTTGGCTCAAATGGTGCGGTGCTTCTCCTACATGAATCCCGTTTGTACCCGCACTTTCGACCGTCCAGTCAAGGC
>JANOTH010000280.1:0-2016 GCA_031416275.1 Ferruginibacter sp.
GTAACGGGGCTATTGGTATCGCCAATATCAAAACCTTTTTCCTTCAAACCTGTCTGCAGTCTTTCTACATTACTCCAAAGCTTTTCACGGAGTTCAGGCATTGTAATCGCCATTTCCATTCGCTTCAACATTCCTTCTACAATCAGTAATGGTAAGCTTTTTGCAAATATTTGCGAGCGGGTATTGTAACGTAAATATTTAAGTACCGATTTTGGACCACTTATAAAAGCACCGATGCTTCCCATACTTTTTACAAATGTGCTAAAGTATAAATCAACTTCGTGTTGTACACCCTGCGCCTCATCAGCACCCGCACCCGTTGGTCCCATATAGCCAAATCCATGCGCATCATCAATCAACAATCTAAACCCATATTGCTTTTTTAACGCCACAATTTCTTTTAAAATTCCCTGCTCACCATCCATACCAAAAACACCTTCAGTAATAACCAACACGCCACCGCCATTTTTTTCTGCCAGTGCATTTGCTCTTACCAATTGCTTTTCACAATCCTCAATATCATTGTGCTTAAAAGCAAACCTGTTACCCATGTGTAACCTAACGCCATCAACAATACAAGCATGCGCTTCAGCATCATACACAATAACATCTCTCCGGTTTACCAAAGCATCTATACAACTCATAATACCCTGGTAACCGAAATTCAGCAACATAGTATCCTCTCGGCTTACATATTTACTAATTACTTTTTCTAGCTCTTCATGCTTGGCTGTATTTCCACTCATCATACGAGCGCCCATTGGGTTACCCATACCGTAGGCTGCAGCAGCTTCTGCATCTATCTTACGAACATCGGGATGGTTAACCAAACCCAAATAATTATTCAAACTCCATACAATCACTTCCTTGCCTCTAAACTGCATTCTTGGGCCAAGTTCACCTTCCAATTTAGGAAAAGCAAAATATCCATGTGCCCTGTCCATATGCTGACCAATTGGTCCACCATCTTTAATTAATTTCTCAAAAACATCCTTCATAAACTGCATTTTTTTAAGTATTGCGAAGTTAAATAATAAATCATAAAACATTTTTCATAATTAGAAATGATATTTTTTACCCCAAAAGAAAGCTGTAAGAAATTTTGGGGCTTTCACCATTAAACAAAAACAATCATTGTTTCCGGCTTTACGCTGTACCTTCTCCGCCTTTGGCGCATCCGGTGCCGCTGCAATCCGGCAGCCCTTCATGTTTAGTTTTTCAATGGAACAATACCAAAACGTTTCTGAGTTATTGTGAGTAGCAATAGTTTTCATTTAGATAATCTTGCATCAGGGTCATATTTAATAACTTCGCACAAATATTCAATTTCATGCGAAAATTAGTGGCCATAATCTTTGTAACATTAAGTATTATCTCCTTAAATACTTTAGCGCAAACAAAAATAAAACCTGCACTTCAAACAGAAATTTCCAGACCAAAATTGGTGGTTGGTATTGTGGTAGATCAAATGCGGTGGGATTATCTCTACAGATATTATAACCGTTACAGCAACAATGGTTTTAAAAAACTCATCACGCAGGGCTACAGTTTTGAAAATACGTTTATACCAATGGTACCTACTTACACAGCTGTTGGGCATAGTTCTATTTATACAGGTGCAACACCATCTACAAGCGGTATTGTGGGTAATAATTGGTACGAAAAAACTACTAAGAAAAATATGTATTGTACTGACGATAGCACGGTACAAGGTGTAGGCAACAATGACAATGCCGGCAAAATGAGCCCAAAAAATTTATGGTCTACCACCATTACAGATGAGCTTAAGCTAAGCACTAATTTTGAAAGCAAAGTAATAGGAATTGCATTAAAAGACCGAGGTGCTATTTTGCCCGCAGGGCACAGTGCAAATGCTGCATATTGGTACGATGAAAAAGTTGGTAAGTGGATTACCAGCAATTATTACATGCAACAGTTACCTCAATGGGTAAATGCCTTTAACCAAAAAGACAATCCTGCAAATTACATGAAAGAGGATTGGAACACACTTTACCC
>JANOTH010000281.1:0-5366 GCA_031416275.1 Ferruginibacter sp.
TAAACTCAAACTATCCTCAATAATCTTAATCTTTTCTTCCGCATCAGCCTTTTTCTTTTGCTCTAATGCCAATACCTCTGGCTTTGCATTAGCAACAAACTTTTCGTTGCTTAGCTTTTTTTCAACAGTGGTTAAAAAACCTTTTAAGTGGTTTAGCTCTTTTTCAAGATCGTCCTTTTGCCCTGCTGTGTTGAGCGGCTGTTCTGTTTCTATGTAAAATTTATCTTTGCCAATAACTGTCGTAATCGTTCCTGCAACCGCATCATTTACAAAACTGATAGAAGCACTGTTTATCTGTTTTGCCAAAATGCTTTCTATACTTTTATATACGGCTACTTCTGCAGTCTGTATGTGCACTTTGATGGTTTCTTTTGGTTTTATCTGGTTCTTATTTCTTACATCTCTAAGGCCGCTGATAATGTTTTTAAGTTGTGTTGCTTCTGCTAATATTTTTTCATCAATGTTTCCAACAACATCTGTAACCTTCACACACAAATCATCTTTTTTATCATCTAATAAATGATAAATTTCCTCCGTAATAAACGGCATAAAAGGATGCAAAATTTCCATCAACTGCGAAAAATAACCAACTGTTTTTTCATAAATAGCTTTATCAATCGGTTGCTCAAAACCAGGCTTTATCCATTCTAAATACCAACTGCAAAAGTCATCCCATATTAAGGAGTAAATTACTTTCAATGCCTCGCTTAATTTAAATTGATTCAACAATTCATTTACTTCCAAACGAACTTCATTCAATCTATTTTCAAACCAACGAAGTGCAAATGTATTTGTCTCATGTCTTGTGTCTAATATCTCACATCTGCTCTCCCACATCTTCACCAACTTTAACGCATTCCACATTTTATTATTAAAATTTCTTCCCTGTTCCAATGCGCTCTCATCAAATAAAATATCGTTACCTGCCGGGGATGCAATCATAATTCCAAATCGTACAGCATCTGCACCATACTGATCTATCAATGCAAGTAGATCAGGCGAATTACCCAAACTCTTACTCATTTTTCTTCCCTGCTTATCTCTTACAATACCCGTGAAATATACATTTTCAAAAGGCATTTCATTTTTGTAAGTGTAGCCTGCCATTATCATACGAGCTACCCAAAAGAAAATAATTTCCGGCGCCGTTACCAAATTTTGTGTAGGATAATAATATTTTATTTCCTCATTATCCGGATGACTGATTCCTTTAAAAACCTCCATCGGCCACAGCCACGATGAGAACCATGTATCCAAACAATCTTCATCTTGCTTCAATTGAGCATTGGCTATTGAAAATTGAGTATTGAACATTTCTTTTGCCTTCTCTTCATTTTCAGCTACAACATATCTTCCTTCTTCATCGTACCAAGCGGGTATTTGTTGTCCCCACCAAAGTTGTCTGCTAATGCACCAATCTTTAATATTATTCATCCAATGCGCATAGGTATTTTTAAATTTTGCTGGATGAAATTTTATCTTTTCTTCTGCTACCGCAGCAGAAATGTCAGGATTGGTAGCAATGAACTTTTTCATATCCATAAACCATTGCAGCGAAAGCCTGCTTTCAATAATAGCACCCGTTCTTTCACTCGTACCAACCTGCCCTTTGTAATCTTCTGTTTTTTGTAACTGACCAATAGCTTCAATATCGGCAGCAATTTTTTTGCGAAGTACAAAACGATCTATGCCTGCATAGGAAATGATGGTATCGTTTATCAAATCATCTTCTAATTCTTCCGAAGTAAATTTTCCTTCTGCATCCAATGTATTCAATGCTCTTAGGTTATGTTTTCTTCCAAGTTCATTGTCATTTTTATCATGCGCAGGCGTTATTTTTAAAGCACCTGTTCCAAATTCAGCATCAACATATTCATCTGCAATTATTGGTATTCTTCTTTCAATAACCGGTACAATAACTTCTTTACCTACAACATTTTTATATCTTTCATCAGAAGGATTTACACAAATAGCCACATCACCCAAAATGGTTTCAGGCCTGGTGGTAGCAACGGTAATGCCGCCTTCGCTGCCATCTGCAAACGGGTAAGTAACGTAATACAATTTGCTGTCAACATCTTTAAAAATAACCTCCTCATCGCTTAAGGCAGTTTTACTTGCAGGGTCCCAGTTTACCATGCGAAGGCCACGATAAATAATTCCATCTTTATGCAGCTTTACAAATGTTTCAATAACAGATGCATAATAAGCTGGGTCCATGGTAAATGTGGTACGATCCCAATCTAAACTGCAGCCCATTTTCTTTAATTGTTCCAAAATTATACCCCCATACTTTTCTTTCCACTCCCAAGCATACGCCAAAAACTCTTCCCTGCTAAGCGATGATTTTGCAATCCCTCTTTCCCGCAACATACCCACTACTTTGGCTTCTGTAGCTATACTTGCATGGTCGGTACCCGGCACCCAACAAGCATTTTTGCCTTGCATGCGGGCACGTCTGATCAAAATATCTTGTATCGTATTATTTAAACAATGCCCCATGTGTAGCACGCCGGTAACATTTGGCGGCGGCATTACAATGGTGTATGGCTCACGGTCATCGGGCACACTTTTAAAATAACCATTATTCATCCAATGGCTGTACCATTTTTTTTCAATTTCCTGCGGCTCAAAATTTTTAGAAAGTTCCATCCTTGCAATTGTTTTTTTGAATGCGGCGAAGGTACAAAAACCGCTTCGCTTTTTTTGTACTCATGGAGTGAGCGAAGAAGCAGCTTTTAGGAACATTTGTGGCAATTGTGATTTGTTATTTTTTTCTTTTTGGGGAAAAGAAAAAGGGAACCACATTTCACCTTCAGTTATTTAGTTAGCTTTAATTGTGCAACAGGGATTTTCAAACGATAAAAATTAAAATCAGGTAAATTTTATGGCTAACACTTATACTCAATTGTATGTTCATTTAATTTTTTCCCCAAAAAACCGACAAGCATTAATAACGAAAACCTTTAAAGAAGATCTGGAGAAATATATAACAGGCATTGTCCAAAACAACAAGCACAAACTACTCGCTATCAGTGCAATGCCTGATCATATTCATATTTTTATTGGCTATAATGTAAACCAGCTCATCCCTGATTTAGTGGAAAATATTAAAACCTCTAGCAATGCTTGGATCAAAGAAAACAGGCTTTCAAAATTTAAGTTTGATTGGCAGAAAGGATATGGTGCTTTCTCACATTCACGCTCACAATTAGATACCGTTGTAAAATATGTTTTGAACCAAGAAGTACATCACTCCAAAACCAATTTCCAAACAGAATATTTACATATTCTTAAAAAAAATGAGGTAGCGTATAAAGATGAATATGTTTTTGAATTTTTTAATAATGTTGATTTTGAATAATCTTTAATGTTTTGCATTTATAAATATTTCGGTGCGCTGCACCTCCGTGAAATGGACGCATTAATCTATCTACTACAATGATTTGGGTGCGCTGCACCTGTTTGAATTTTCGGTAATGTTATAACTACAATGATTTTGGTGCGTTGCACCTTTGTGAATTGTATGTATTAAACCATCCACAATGATTTCGGTGCGCTGCACCTTTTCAAACTTTCTGCTTTATTACAACTACAATGATTTCAGTGCCCTGCACCTTTTTTAACTGTATGGATTAAATCATCTAAAATGATTTTAGTACGCTGCACCAATTTATTTTATCAATTACCCAATTCTTTTCATTTTTTAGGTGCAGCGCACCACCATATTTGTAGGTTAAATAAAACGCAGATATAGGTGCAGCGCACTGAAACATTTTTATGTTTTATCATTAAAGAGGATTACCGGAGATTTTTTATTTAAAAATCCCCGCAAATGCTACGGCACAGCTAAGATCACCAAACAAAGGTTGATTAAAGAAATTATGACAAAAGCCCCAAAATAAAATATCGTTTCACTAAATTAATTAGTAATTTGCAGCTGTAAATATTTTAAATAATCCATTAAATAGATACTCTAAAAATCCCTCCTTGTGAGAGTTTTAGGGAGGCTCAATTTTGTACGCAATAGTAGATATAGAAACCACCGGAGGAAGTGCTGCAAGCAGCGCCATTACAGAGATTGCCATACATGTGCATGATGGGAATAAAACAATACAGCATTTTACTACACTCATAAATCCGCAACGGCGGGTGCCCGATTTTATAACGGCGCTTACCGGAATAAGCAATGCCATGGTGGCAAGTGCACCCACATTTGATGAAGTGGCAGATAAGATTTATGAACTGTTATCTGATAATATTTTTATTGCACACAATGTAAACTTTGATCATTCTTTTATATACCATCATTTAAAAAAGGCGGGCTACGAACTAAATGTAAAAAAACTTTGTACCGTGCGTCTTGCCCGTAAAGCCATACCAGGCTTGCCTTCGTATAGTTTGGGCAAGCTTTGCACAAGCTGCAATATTTTAATTGATGACCGCCATAGGGCAGATGGGGATGCAAAGGCGACCGTAAAATTATTCGAAAAAATATTAGCTGAAGGCGGGATGGAGCACATTGATAAAATGCTCAAACGTTCATCATCTGAGCAATGGCTACCTGTGCATTTGGAAAAAAAGAAAATTGATAATTTGCCTCCAGTTGCAGGTGTATATTATTTTCACAACCACAAAGGGAAAGTAATTTATGTAGGCAAAGCCATTAATATAAAAAAGCGTGTGGTGAGCCATTTTACGCACAATGATGATGGCAATAGAAGACAAAATTTCTTACGCCTCGTTGCAGATATTACCTTTAAAATTTGTGCAAATGAATTGCATGCGCTCATCTTAGAAAGTACAGAAATTAGAAAGCTTTGGCCACAATATAATTATGCGCAAAAGCAGCCTGTGCAAAAATATGCGCTGTATTCTTTTGAAGATAACCGTGGTTACTTGCGATTAGCAATAGACAAGAAGCGAAAAAATTTACCATTCTTATATTGTTTTAATTTATTACACGAAGGGCAAACATTGCTCCGTAAAATGATGGAAGAATTTGAGTTGAATACAAAACTGTGTTATGTAGATAAAACGCCATTTGCGGAAAGCGACATGGAGTTTATCGAAGAGCCATTGTATTACAACGGAAGGGTAAAAAATGCCATATCAAGCTTGCATGCGCAACTGCCAACATTTGCTTTGATAGATTATGGGATAGAATCAGATAAAAATCTTTGTTTTTTAATAGAGAAGGGTAATTTTTGGGGGATGGGCTATATCCCTTCTCAGCTACAACCTACATCTGTAAACGATTTAAAGGATTCGCTCGATCCTTATACCGACAACGACTTTATAAGAAATAGTATTTACAACTACGCAGAAAGAAATCCTGAGAAGAAGATTGTTTTAAATTAAAAGTT
>JANOTH010000282.1:0-1565 GCA_031416275.1 Ferruginibacter sp.
TTTAGAGATTATCTCTCCAACGTACTAAAACTTACCAAAGAGAGTATGGCACAAGGAATGACAAAAGCAGATTTTCTAAAGTTAAAAGAAGTACCAGGCTCGCCGGAATGGAAGGGAGACGGACTAAGCAGACCATTAGACGCTGCATGGGAGGAAGTTACTGCAGCGAATGCTAAGATGTAATTAATTTTCAAACAAATATTATTGATGGAGGAGCGGTAACTTTTATTTACTTCTTCTCCATTAATTTTTCCAACACAAAATAAACGATTGGGCAAAAAGTAGAATTTTTCAATGTTATTTCCTGCCGCTTTATTATAACATCTTCATCTGTATATGGGAAACGCATACAATCAGATGGACGATCTTCGTAAATGCTACAATAATTATCTTCCCCTAAAAATGGGCAAGGTTTAGTAGTCGTTACGTAATCACCATCTTCATCTAACCGTAAATAGGTTTCAATAAATACTCCTTCCTTCATTTGTAGAACTTTTGATATGCGTTTTACATCTGTGGCTTTAAACCTTGGCGAATAATTTTTACAGCAATTTGCGCAGGTAAGGCAATTTATATTTTCATATGCCTCCTCATCCAATGCAGGCAATGCACGAAGGGTTGTTTTTTTATCTGCACGGTGTAAAAACTTTTTGTACAATTTTGTACGCTCTAAAGATTTTTTTTGCCAGTTAGTTAGTAATTTATTGTTATCCATTAATGATTGTATATAATTCAGAATAGAATTAAAGTATTTACAAAAATAATGAACTTAAAAGCAGGTTTTTGCCTAGTTTTTCAACAATATAATCTTACTCCTTATCTCAAAAGTTATTATAACTGTATTGCTGTAAATTTGCGTCGCAAATAAAAAACCATACTCTGTAGATTGCTGTTTTGCACAAACAAAGCTTGGTATTTAAATTAAGAGAAAATATGTGGTACTCTTTTGGCGGAAAGACTTCCACTAACGATGATTATAAAATTTCTTTGCCGGGCTAAAAACAAAATAACATTTTAAAAAAATATCCATGAATCTGTTCGAACAACAAAAAAACGAATTTTCACAAAGACATATTGGTCCTAATGAGCAGGAGACAAAACAAATGCTTGACGCAATAGGCATTGGTTCTATTGAGGAACTTGTTGAAAAAACAATTCCTGCTGCAATTCGTGCAAATGAACCGTTACAAACGGGTGGGCCTATGAGTGAGTCTCAATACCTCACAGAATTGAAAAAAACGGCTGCCTTAAACAAGGTTTTTAAAACTTACATGGGGCAAGGTTATTATGGAACAATAGTGCCATCGGTAATTTTGCGTACTGTTTTTGAAAACCCAGGTTGGTACACGCAATACACACCTTACCAGGCGGAAATCGCACAAGGACGTTTGGAAAGTTTATTAAATTTTCAAACAATGGTGGCTGACCTTACCGGTTTACCAATTGCTAACGCAAGTTTGTTAGATGAAGGAACTGCTGCAGCGGAAGGCATGGCGATGCTCTTCAACCATAAAAATAAAAATACTGATCACATAACAGCACCAAAGTTTTTTGTTGACGAAAAT
>JANOTH010000283.1:0-4664 GCA_031416275.1 Ferruginibacter sp.
AAATTTTTTGTACGACCGGATAATATGATATCTGCACCACTGCTAGCATCGGCAAAAACTGAAGGCGCATCAATATTTACTTTTATGAGAGAACCACTACTTGCATTGAAGGAAAGTTTGTCTGTATTTTTAATGGTTTCCTCGCTTCTTACTTCGGCAGATGCTGATGTTGTAACTTTTGTAATAGACGGAATAACCAAGTAGACATTTATCGTTGCATTTCTTACATTATTAATATCCTTTATTTTAATTGATAAATTTTTATCAGAAACGTTGGTATTTACATACTGGATTATGTTATCGTCAGCTTCGATCATCAAAGAAGGAACTGTGCCACTTTTTACATCAACTTTCATATCCCCAGATACACTCAGGGAATTGATTTCGGAAATTTTTCGAGTCTCTTTAATAATGTTTCCACTACCTCTTAGGCCATTCCTGCATGATAAAACAGAAAACGTAATCAGAATAAAAAATAAATATTTCATCGTTGTTTTTTTAAAAGTAAAAATAAAGAAATGATTCTTTTATGTGCATACCGTTGATAACATCTGTTAAAATGGAGTATTATTATTGTATTTAAAGATTTCAATAACTAAATATTTACATTTGCGCAAATTATGACAGACAAGATCCTTATACTCGATTTTGGTTCGCAATACACCCAGCTAATAGCACGTGTAGTAAGAGAAGCCAATGTTTTTTGTGAAATAATTCCTTTTAATAAAGCAATAGAATTTGATGACACTATTAAAGGTGTAATTCTATCAGGATCACCGTGCAGCGTGAATGAAAAGGATGCACCTGAAGTGGACATTGCTGTGATTGCGAAAAAAGTTCCGGTACTTGGAATATGCTATGGTGCACAGCTTACCGCAAAAATGTATGGTGGAATTGTTTCAAAAAGCAACAAAAGGGAGTATGGTCGTGCCAATCTAGAAATCACACAACAAACATTGATTACAGAGGGAATTGAAAATAATTCCCATGTATGGATGAGCCACAGCGATACTGTTCAAACACTACCGCAAGGGTTTAAAGTCATTGGTAGAACTGATAACATTGCGATTGCTGCGTTTGAAAATGAATCTGTTTCCGATCACAAAATTATTGGTCTGCAGTTTCATCCCGAAGTTTACCATTCAGCTGAAGGAAAAAAAATTATAGAAAACTTCTTGGTTAAAATTTGTGGCTGTAAAAAAGATTGGACGGCTGCTCACTTTATTACAGAAACAGTCGCAAAACTGAAAGAGCAATTAGGTGATAGTAAGGTGGTAATGGGTTTGAGTGGTGGTGTAGACAGTACGGTGGCAGCAACTTTGTTACACAAAGCAATAGGCGAAAATTTGTATGGTATTTTTGTAAATAATGGCGTGTTGCGCAAGGATGAGTTTGAAGAGGTTTTAGAAATTTATAAAGAACTAGGTTTAAACGTAAAAGGTGTAGATGCATCAAAACTTTTTTATGATAATCTTGCTGGAAAAACAGATCCTGAAGAAAAAAGAAAAGCAATTGGCGGCAGTTTTATAGATGTATTTGATGCAGAGGCAAAAAAATTAACGGGCATCAGTTATTTGGGCCAGGGTACAATATATCCTGATGTTATTGAATCTGCTGCGGTGCATGGACCTGCAGTTACTATTAAATCGCATCATAATGTTGGTGGACTACCTGCTAAAATGAATTTAAAAATTGTAGAACCACTACGGGCTTTATTTAAAGATGAAGTGAGAAAAATTGGTGCTGAAATGGGCATCCCGGCACAAATGCTTGGCAGGCATCCTTTTCCAGGGCCTGGCCTTGCCATTAGAATTTTGGGAGAGGTAACAGAAGAAAAGGTACAGTTATTGCAAGAGGCAGATTCGATCTATACTTCATTGTTAAAAAAACATGATTTGTACAATAAGGTTTGGCAGGCTGGCACCATTTTGTTACCGGTAAAAACTGTAGGAGTGATGGGTGATGAGAGAACATATGAATTTACAATTGCATTAAGAGCGGTAACTTCTGTAGATGGTATGACGGCAGATTGGGCTCATTTACCCTATGATTTTCTTGCCGAGGTAAGTAATGAAATCATAAACAATGTAAAAGGTATAAACAGGGTTGTATATGATATTAGCAGCAAGCCCCCGGCTACTATCGAATGGGAATAAATTTTATTAAGGCAAAAGAAAGAGGCAGAAAACAAAATAATATCATGATCAAACGGTTACCATTCACGGCAGGGTTAGTTCTCTTAATTTTTATTACAACATTTGGCCAGCAAGCTCCATTAAAGACATACCGTGTAGGTATTTTTTCAGCTTTGTATTTAGATTCTGTATTTTCAAATGGCGAATATAATTACGGCAAAAAGTTTCCAAAATTTACACAGCAAGGGCTCGATTTTGTGCAAGGCGCAGAGATAGCTTTAGACAGCTTACCGTTACCCAATGGGAATATCACTGCTACGGTGTTTGATTCAAAGGCAACCGTAAATAATATTCCATGGCTCATTACCAATAACAAACTCGATAGTTTAGATTTAATTATTGGCTCTGTAAAGGATAGTGAATTTTTGGATCTGGCTAACTTCGCAAAACAAAAAAATATACCATTCATATCTGCAACATATCCAAATGATGGGGGTATTGTTGACAATCCATTTCTCGTAATTGTTAATCCAACTCTAAGGGCCCATTGCGAAACTATTTACAGCTATTTATTGCAGAATCATGGAACCGATAAAATATTTTTATGTAGAAAAAAAGGTTCTCAGGAAGATAAGATAGCAGATTATTTTAAAATGATAAACGGCACCGACGGAAAACCATTATTAAATATTCAGACGATTATCTTTAATGACGACTTTAGTAAACTAGCAAGTAACCTTGATAGCAATCGCAAAACAGTTATAATTGGTGGTAGTTTGAGTGAGCCGTTTACAACAGGCTTAGTTAATGCAGCATATCAGTTAAAAAATAGCTATCCAATAGAAGTTATTGGAATGCCAAATTGGGATGGATTTTCATCATTAAAAAAGACCACATTAAAAGATTTTCCTGTTTATTATACAACTGCATTTATTAATAATAAAGCCAACAGTTATACCAAACAAATTGGGCAAGTTTACGCAAAGAAGTTTAAAGGCGTACCGTCTGATATGGCATATAAAGGGTTTGAATCTGTATACATTTTTGGTAGATTAATTACAAGATATCCTGATGATTTTATGAGTCACCTTAACGAATATGCGTATAAAGTATTCAATGACTATAATTTCAAGGCTGTTTTTGTAAATAAGAAAACACAAATCCCTGATTACTTCGAAAATAAACGCCTTTATTTCATGAAGATAATAAATGGTAAAACAACTAAAGCATGGTAATTAATTTAGACAAATAAACTTTTATCTAAATATTAATCAGTAAATAGCACTCCCGCTGAATAGGTTTTTGCTTTACCCTTTAATAAAACTCTTTCGCCTTTATCAAAACAATGTAATTCTCCCATTCTTTCAGACACTTGTAATGCAAACATTTCAGACTTATTTAGGATTTTTGACCAGTAGGGAATTAATGAACAGTGCGCAGAACCAGTTACCTGATCTTCTAAAATGGAAGCCTGCGGTGTAAAAAATCTAGAAACAAAATCACATGTATCACCCATAGCTGTTACAATAACTCCGCCTGTCCCAAGATTAATCTCATCGAAAAACTGCCTGTCTATTTTAATATTCCTAATTGCTTCTTCATTTTCATAAACCAATACAAAATCTCTGGATTTTAATACTTCTTTCGGTTCAATATTCAGCGCTTTACCAATATTATCAGGAAGCATTGCTAGCGTTGGCATCCTGGAAGGTAGATCCAAACTATAAAAATTATCCTCCACATTAACAGTTAAATCTCCACTTAGCGTTTCAAAAATAAAAGTTTTGCTTGTGTCTTTAAGTATTTTACTTAAACAGTGTGCTGTTGCTAATGTTGCATGTCCACATAGATCCATTTCTACCTCCGGTGTAAACCAACGCAAGTGAATTTTATCAGCCATAATTACAAAAAAAGCTGTTTCGGCAACAGCATTTTCTTTTGCAATTTTTAATAAAAGATCATCTTCAAGCCATTTATAAAGAGGTACAACACATGCAGGGTTACCACCAAATGCTTTATTTGTAAATGCATTAATTTGAAAGAGGTCAAGTTTCATTAGTTTTTTTTATAAAAATAAAATAAAATCACATGTTCGTTTACGTTTTTGTAGCATACTCCAGTATCTAATGTCCCGAAACACTAGCTAAACTCCCACATTTTTATGCATTGCAATTTGCTGTAAGGGTATTATCCTCTCCATTAGCGTAGACGTCCGCCGTGGCGGATCAGTACGAATTTTTGGATAATCATCATGTTTAAACGCTTAGACCGCTATCAAAATCCCGTTTTTTTAATTAATAGGCACAAAAAAACCTTTTGTAATAAAACGTAAGGGTTAATTTAATAAATATGCCTGCCCCGCAGCATTGCGGGGGGCAACTACCAACACTTCCAAAAAATCTTAACCACAAAAAAACCCCCCGATATAATCGGGGGGCTTAATTTAATAAATATGGCAACTACCTACTCTCCCACATTTTTGTGCAGTACCATCGGCCATGAGGGGCTTAACTTCTCTGTTCGGTATGG
>JANOTH010000284.1:0-2828 GCA_031416275.1 Ferruginibacter sp.
GCACGCTTTCTTTTATATTCTAAACTCCAATCCCTACAATTACTGCAAATAATTTTTCCTGTACCAGAACATATATTACAAGTAGGAAGTGAACTTACTACTTGACTAGCAGCAGTAATTGCCTTTTCTGGAAAATTTGGTCTGGGTTTGCTTTCAGATTTAGGTTTTTGTGCATATAGTTCCGTACTAAAACCCATTAGTGGGATAAATATTAAAATTTTCATATCAGGTCAATTTATTTCTCTTTGCGATTATTTATAAATGAATTTATTTTAGAAAGTTCCCCATTCGCTCCAGTTCAACATTGGCCCATCCTGCAGCTCCACTTAAATTATTACAGATAATAATTTTACGTCCATTGCCTTCATAAATTACGTGCATACCACGTGTTACAGGCTTTTCAATAAGAGTAAGACCAAAAGCGGTTTGGATTCTATTTCTAGCATCGGGTACACGCTTTAGATAAGTGTTACATGCAAAAACAATCTTCTTGAATTTGGAATAAAAAGGATTGGTGAGAAGATCGTCAAATTTGTTTGAGATATTAACAATGTCAGGATTTCGAGGGCTCGACGGTGATGGATTATTATGCATCTCTGTTAAAAAACAATGGTTGAAAAATGAATTAGTGAAACTCATTGTTCTAAAATCTAAATCGAGATTCAACATCTTACTAATTATATAGTTTGCTTTAGCCCAATAATGACCACCAGGCTTTTCCGTATTATACAAATGGCAATAAGAAGATGCAAACTCAGGATCTTGAAAGGTACAATTTGGCGTTATAACTCCTCCTGCAACCTTGTGCGCCCATAGAAAATAATTTAAGATATGCTCGTTCACAAAGACGTCTCTGTAATAATGCTCATTTGTGCAACCGGATAAATTAAATTTTTTGGGATTACTTTTCGCAGGTAGTTCTGGTGACTGCCCTGCATTTTCTTGTCCAACAATTAATATATCTGAATTTGGATTCCCCAGACCAATATGAAGCGGGCGCATTTTTAAACGAAGAAAATCATCATATAGCTTTGCTAAATCTATGTTGCTACTGTTCCCGAATTTACTTATTCCATTTATCACATTTTGGATTTCAATAGTCAATTCATCAGAAAAGGGGAGATTGTCAGTTCGGAATAGATCTACAAATTCTTCGCAGTAAGGTGTTGGCATATGTGGTTAGTTTACAACAATATTAAAGGCGAGAGCTGATGTAAACTATTCCATTTTCTTCCATTAATTATTGTAGTTTTAATAATGGCTCGAATAAAAAATCCTGTTAATGATAGTCATCAAAAGTTATTAATTGAGGAAGTATCTAAAAAGTTCGGTACTACGCTAAGCCGTTCACATCAATGTCAAAAACTTAGTGAGGAAATTAGGCATACTACGAGGAAAAGTATTGGGGCCAACACGGTAAGACGCTTCTTAGGTTTCTTGAAAACAGAATTTGCTACCTCTTTAAAAACATTAGATATACTTGCTGAGTATAGTGGGTATGAAAATTGGTCATCTTTTAAAGAACAGGCAGATAAATTAAAATACGAACCATTATCTATACATACAGAAGCGGCTTTCTATTTAAACTTTTATAAAATAGATATGCGGGAGGAAGGAGATATGAATTATCACAATGCCTGCCGCAATATTGCTTTGAGAATATTGTTCAATAATGCATTGCTTGCCAAACTGGCTTCATCGTTGGCTAAAAATCCAATCTCCCAGATTTATTTTTATGAACGTTTCCCTTTCATAGATGGATTGGGATCTGATTATAAAAAGTATTTAACATTTTACCTGCACCACAAATCAACTGAGGAAGCAAAAATATTTGGAAATGCCTTGCTTTTTTTATCTGCTTTTTTATGTGAAAATTTTAGAAAGTTAAATACTTATCATTCCAATCTTCAACAAATTGAGATAAATGAAACAATGCACCCGTTTACGATAGCGAGGTATGTAGGAAGTAACATTTTATATTGTTTCAAAAGGAATATAGATAACGGTGAATGGATTGAAGAATGTTTAAAATGGAATAGGTTCTTTCTGCTTAAAAAAAATATCAGCTTTTGGCATTTTCCTTATTATCAGTATATGATATGCGACTATTTAAATCTTGCAGGTGAATTTGAAGACAGTCATACAATTATCAATAGCATACGACAGTTTAAAAATGAAAAATATGAGATAGAGGAAGGTTATGAACAAGGATTAGAAATCATATCTAATATAGCTAAGCATAAAAAGATTGGAGTTGATTTTCGAAGGCAGATTGATAATACAAATGCACTGAGCCTATGTAGCCCGCTATTTAAAAAATTTCATGAGTTACAAGTGTTATGTATTGAGCAAAAACTTTTACAGCAGGGCAAAAGGAAAGAAAAAATATGGACAGCTATTACGAAACTAATAAATGAGACAGGTTTTGTTTTCTTCAATCATTATTTGGAAGAGTAATTATAGTTTTTTGCTACCACCAAACTTTTAACCATCCCGCCCTTCGGGCACCCCCCGATTTGGCGGGGCAGGCTCTCCGAAGGAGGGGAATTGGAACCCTGCTTCCTCCAACCAATCTTCTTCTCTCCCACCCAAATTACCTTCCGCAAAAAAACTTATCTTGAAGACCTAAAAAGGGAACTGCAACAAAAATGGAATTAAAAGAATTGAAGCCGAGAAAAGCGCTGAATAAAGCCTTCTTAAAAGTAAAACCGAACAGGGCGGCGATTGAAAGCTTTAAGGCAAATCTTATACAGTTGCTTGACAGAACTAATGATACGGAGAGCGAGGAGTTTCATAAAAACCTGGTAATAGATTTTTTAAAGAAAACC
>JANOTH010000285.1:0-1545 GCA_031416275.1 Ferruginibacter sp.
AAAAAATGCAGAAATTAGAATTGATGGATAAGATTTTAAGAGAATTAGAAGATCTTAAACACAGCCAAACTTCGGTACTTAAAAAAATAGCGCAAATTGAAGTAGACAATATTAACCTCGGGGTAGCTTTATTGGATAAAAAACTACCTGATGTGCATGAAGAAGTAGATTCGAGTGTGCAGATTGTAACTGCGCTGCAGGAAGAGTTTCAGGTTTACAGAGACAAATTTTTTACCGATAATAAGTTGGAAGCTTTGATAGATCCTACAGCGTAAACTAATGGAAAATAAACGTTAGAAAGTATTTTCAAGACCGTTGCAGAAAAACATTAAAACAATTGTGCGTATTGACATTTCACGGTTCACTTTTTTATTTCTGCACGGTTCTTTTCTTTCCGAAATTCCCTCTGCTTTTTCCGTTGTTGCTTCTTGTAAAAGATGAAACATTGTACTCGGGTTGTTCGCCTAACTCTTCGGGTATAGCGCATTTTAAAACCTCTTTACCGATCAATTTTTCTATCTCTGCAAACTTTCGTTGTTCCTTTACATTGATAAGTGTATAAGCTGTACCATCAGCTTCGGCACGGGCAGTACGCCCAATGCGATGCACATAATCTTCACCATCATGCGGCACATCAAAATTTATTACCAAATCAATATCATCTATATCAATACCACGGCTTAAAATATCTGTAGCAACCAATACATGTAGCTTTCCACTTCTATATTGGCTTAGGGCATTTTCTCTTTCTTCCTGCTCCAAATCACTGTGTATTTCGCCGGCATTTATTCCGTTGCGCTTTAGATCTTTTGTGAGTTGTTTTACACTGAGCTTGCTGCTGCAAAACACCACTACCATTTTAAACTCCTTGTGCTTTAATAAATAAACTATTAATGGAATTTTTTGCTGGTCGTGCACAACAAATGCAAACTGCTTAATTTTCTCCGGCGGCTTGCTTAATGAGATACTTATTTCTTCCGGGTTGGTTAAAATCGTTTTTGCGAGGGTGCGAATCTTTGGTGGCATGGTAGCCGAAAACAACAGGTTCTGACGTTCTTTAGGAAGGTGTTGAATAATGAAATTAATGTCATCATAAAAACCCATATCAAGCATCCTATCCGCCTCATCTAACACCAAATATTTTAAATTATCGAGTTTTACATATCCCATTTTAATATGGCTCATCATTTTACCCGGTGTGCAAACAACAATATCTGCGCCCATGGTAAGTGCCTTTTTTTCCTGCACAAAAGCATTACCATCACCACCGCCATAAATAGCTATAGAACTGATGGAAGTAAAATATGAGAGACCCTCTAAATGTTGAGAAATTTGAATAGCCAATTCTCTCGTAGGCACAATGATCATAGCTGTAATACTGCTTGCATCGTGCACAGTTCCTAAAATATTGTTTATTAAAGGCAATAAAAATGCTGCTGTTTTGCCTGTGCCGGTTTGTGCAGATGCAATTATATCTCTGCCATTTAATATGTGTGGAATTACCTGTTCCTGTACCGGAGTTGCTGTGTCGTAGTTGGATGCTTC
>JANOTH010000286.1:0-9172 GCA_031416275.1 Ferruginibacter sp.
CCATCATCGGGGCTATAAATTCTTGTGATGCCGTAGTTATGTAATTCTTCAATTTCGCTTGGCAAAATGGTACCGCCACCGCCACCGAATATTTTTATATGTCCGCAACCATTTTCTACCAACAAGTCTTTCATGTATTTAAAAAACTCCACATGCCCTCCTTGGTAACTCGTTATGGCAATACCCTGTACATCTTCCTCAATGGCACATTCCACAATATCTGCCACGCTTCTGTTGTGGCCAAGGTGAATAATTTCAGCGCCTTTGCTTTGCAAAATTCTGCGCATAATATTAATGGCTGCGTCGTGCCCATCAAACAATGCTGCAGCGGTAACAAGTCTTACTTTCGTTTCGTTCATGGTAATTGTATTATCCCTTCTTTAGCCCCTCCTATCGTCCCCTGAGGGAAGAGAGATGGAGAAGAATTTAGGGTAGATTAATTTTATTTTTTTTCCTTCGGCTTTAATTTTTCTTTTATACAAGCATCTATTCAGTGGGCATCTGCGGTGACGTCGCACATTTCATCTTCATCTCCATAATCAACAAAATCCGAACCTTCCTTCAAATCAAAATCTTCGCTAACTCTTCGCTAAGATAGTCCTTCCCCTCCGGGGACGATAGGAGGGGCTTCTGCTCCTTGCATTCTAAAAGTAAGCGCTGCGAAATCTTCTATGCTTAAAACCTCAGCACGCTTATTAAACAATTCATCCTGTAATTCTTCCTGCGTAAACAATGATTTTACAGCGTTGCGCAATGTTTTTCGCCTTTGCTGAAAAGCGGTTTTGACCAAAACTTTATAAGCCCTTTCGGATTTTACAACCAATGGTTCAACTTTTCTTGTTAGTTTTATTACACCACTCATTACTTTAGGAGGCGGGGTAAAACTTTCCGGCGGCACATCAAACAAATATTCAATGTCGTAAAATGGCTGTAACAATGCACTTGTAACGCCATAAATTTTGCTGCCGGGTTTAGCCGCAACTCTTAGCGCAACTTCTTTTTGAAACATTCCAATCACCACCGGCACTTTATCTTTCCAATCTAAAATTTTAAATAAAATTTCTGTCGAGATATTATAAGGGAAATTGCCAATAATGGTAAACTTTTCGTCGAATGGTTTATCAATCGTTAAAAAATCCTGATGAATAATTTTATCATTTAATACAGGGTATTTTTGCTTAAGCATTGGTACTTTCTCGTCATCAAGCTCTACCGCTTTAAAATTTATATTTTCAATTTTTATAAGTTCTTTTGTGAGTGCTCCACCACCAGGTCCAACTTCTAACAATGTGTCAAAATCGTTTTCCTGCAGTGCATCAACTATCTTTTTAATAATTAACTCATCTTTTAAAAAGTGCTGCCCCAGCGATTTTTTTAACCTGTACATACCGCAAAAGTACAATAAAAAAGCCCCTTCTTTTTCACGAGAAGAGGCATTTAAGCAATGTTGTTATTTTATTTTTTAAGAAATTTCAAATTTTGAACCTCCTCATTGGCAATCGTTATTTTAAGTATGTAAACTCCGGTTTGTAGCCCAACAACAGAAATTCCCGCATTTGATCCTACATTCTTTACTATCTTACTTTTCATCATCCTTCCTAGTGCATCATATATCGTTAAAGTGATGTCTTTTCCAACCACCCCGTCAGTTCTTACCTGAACCACATCCTGCACAGGATTATTTAAAATGCTGAAAGAATAAGATTTACCTGATCCCACTTTAATAATCTTAGAGTACATAAAAAAGCCTTCTGCATTTTTATATTTAGCCCTATAATAGTTGTCAGTTTCTAAAGGCTTAACATCGATAAAAAGATATTTTTTAGAGATACCTGCACTGCCTTGTAAAACCATGTTGCCAATATCTTCAAAATCTTTACCGTTTGCTGATCGCTCTAAAATAATTAATGAGTTAATGGTATTATCATCGAGTGTTAAGGTTGCATCATTATAAGTAGGATGCTGTTTTACTTTAAAATCAAGCAACTTTAAATCTAAAACTGATGTTGTAGTTACAGCACCTGACGACATTGTTTGTACACTATCGTCATAAGCAAATGTTGTTGGCGTAAATGACAGATCGTAGCTTAATAAGTTGCCAGCTATTTTTGGACCAATACCATTCCCGGCTTTTGACAATTCACCCGTTCCCCAGTCATAAAACACAATAGTTGTATCGTTAGCAGGCAAAGCTCCTTTTACGTGAACCACCACAGGCCCGACAAAACGAGGGGAAACTGTTGCATCTGGTGTGTATGGGCTTGTTAAACTCAATCTCCTTGATTGTGAACCCACACTTAAATAAAGAGTTTTATTACTAGCGCCAGAAACTTGGCTCAAAATATCATAATGCGGATAACCTGCGCTATCAACATAAGAAGAAAAAAATCTATCTAGGTTAATATTCGCACCTAGAGAATCTGCAAAATATTTTTTTAATGTGTCTTTCGTCGCTGTTTTGTAGGCAAGGCTGCTAGCTGTTTGATAATTTTTAAGGACATTAAAAAATTTTGTATCTCCACTCATAGCTCTTAGCATAGAAAGTATCATTGCACCCCGTTTGTATACAGATACCGAGTAAGCTCCTGTGCCTGATCCGCCCCAAATTGTATTAGAGCTGGCAATACCTGCTTCAGGAATATAAGCCGTAGAAATATTTGTTAGAGCCGCCGTTCTTATTGTGCTTCTTCTACTAAATGATGTGGGCAATCCGGAAACTAAATCTCCCGAAATGGCCGGCAAATACTCACCGAAAGCCTCTGCCAACCATAGATCGTTCCATTTGGCAAACGTTACTTTATTACCAAACCATTGGTGCGCTAATTCGTGTATTAGTGTACTCGTATTTGTCAGTGAAGCAGTAGAAATGGCTGAAAAGGTCTGATGTTCCATAGCTCCCCCGTTTAATCCTTCGTAAAAACCATGCTTACCTCCTTTTGCGGGTTCAGGGAACGGATAATCGCCGAATTTTTCACCGAATTTGGCAACCAGTTCCGTGGCTTTATCCATGGAAGTAAGGATTGGAGCATAGTCGGATTTGCCTGCATATAAATAGTAAACCACAGGTGTATTAAAACCACCAACATTTACAGTTCCTCTGTAAAATCTTGTGTATCTAGCTATGCCTAGGCATACAAGGTAAGATGCCATTGGATAACGGTTTATATATTTAAAGGTTCTGTTTCGATCGAAACGTGAGGCAGGTGTTATATCAAAACTGGAATCAACCAAGGTACCGTTGCTAGCTACCCAAAATGTATCTGTTGCATTTGCATCATTAGGATGGTTAGTTCTATATGGTACATTAACGGTGATATCTATTGTATCTGCCTTGTCTTGCATGTCAGCTTTGCAGGGCCACCAATCTCTGTCTTCATAGGACTCGCTTAATGTGTAAACTACGTTGCCTCCTGCCCCTGTTGTTAATGTAAATCCTTCTGTAACGCCACTGTTTAATACCGGCGCTCCAGCATAAGAGATTGTGATGGAATCTCTCGTACCAAGTGTAGGTATATTAACGGGTATGTTTAAAATAAATCCTGCAGTAGGTTGTGGCGTAGTTGTGAGCGCTGCTCCATTCCATACAACACTCGAAACGGTGAATGTATTTCTGAGATCGAAGCTTACATTGGTGACGTTTGAGGCCGTAGTTTTAAATTTAATTTTTATTATACCCTTTATGCCAAGTAAGCTATCAGGATCCATACGCCACCAAATTTGATAATTATCCACATCAATATTTGCTCCTGTGCCACTTTTGCCTGTTGTACCTTGTGCACTACTTAAAAGAGATGTAAAACAAAAAGCTAACAATAAATAAAAAATACGCATAATTTTGAGTTAGTTTTAAGGAAAGAAGAAAGAACAACTATTTAAAACAGGTTGTCTCTTTGATGCTTAAGTTAATACGCTCTTACACAAAAAATATTGTGTAGAAGCTCTTCCGACTAGTAGATTTTTAGGGAAATTTATAAGCAAATAGTAAATACCATTTATAAAGCAGCTAGAAAGTAGTACAAATACGTATTTAAATCAAATAAAAATATGATGGAATTTAAGCCGGTAATTGGCATTAGTTGTGGCGATGTAAATGGAATTGGACCTGAGATTATCGTAAAAACATTAAGCGATAGCCGTATGCTTGACATTTGCACTCCTGTGATATTTGCTAATAATAAAGTGCTAAATTTTTACAGAAAAACATTACCTGAAAATAATATTACTTTCAATATTGCTAAAGATGCAAGCCGCATAAATACAAAACTGGTAAACGTTTACAATTGCTGGGAAGAAGATGTAACCGTTACGCCAGGAGATCTAAATGAAACTGGTGGAAAGTATGCATTGCTAAGCCTTACTACTGCAGCAGGTGCTTTAAAAGAAAACATGATTGATGGACTTGTTACTGCACCTATTCATAAAAAGAATATACAAAGCGAGGAATTTAATTATACCGGACACACCCCGTATTTAAAAAATCTTTTTGAAGTAAAAGATGTAGCCATGATGATGGTAGCAGATAATATGCGTGTTGCATTATTAACAGAACATGTTGCTATTAAAGATGTAGCACAGTTTATTAAGAAAGATAATATTATAGGAAAGCTTAAAATAATAAACGATTCTCTCAAAAAAGATTTTGGAATTAATAAACCAAAAATTGCTGTGCTTGGTTTAAACCCACACACGGGTGATGATGGGCTTGTAGGTAAAGAAGAAATTGAGGTGGTAAAACCTGCTATTGAAGAAGCAAATAAAAAAGGTATTCTTTGTTTTGGGCCTTACAGTGCCGATGCCTTTTTTGCAAGAGGTAGCCATGAAAAATTTGATTGTGTTTTGGCCCTATACCATGACCAGGGATTAATACCATTTAAATCACTGGCGTTTGGCGAAGGTGTTAATTACACCGCAGGTATTGAAGGCGTGCGCACATCGCCAGATCATGGAACTGCGTTTGACATTGCAGGAAAAGGAATTGCTGATGAAGCTTCATTTAGAGAAGCCATCTTTAAATGTGTAGATATCGTAAAAATGAAAAAGGAGATAAAGGACCAACACTCCAGCCCCCTGAAAAAGAGAAGTGCCTTTGTATTAAGAAATGCAGTGGATGAAAAAATTACTCTTGACTAAACATTACGTTATTTAAAAAGGGCATCGTCCACACCTTTGTTAACAATATAATTACTAAAAGTAATTTCTGCTCTGCCTTTTTTACCTTTTAATTTATCAGTTGGAGAAGCAACTGCTCCATCATCAAAATCAAAAGTTATTCCTTTAGGCAATTTGTAATCTTTTGCATTAAAGGAAAAAATAATTTTATCAGGCAAACCGAACGAAGCATATTTCCCATATGTCATTTCCAATTCGTAAGTGCCATTGTCTTTGGTGGTAGTTTTTGCTTTCTTGATAAGGCTCGTTGCTTCATCAATATACACGGTGCTTAAAACAACATCACTGTTATCGTCGGTAGGCAATAATTTAGCAACCCTTACAACTTTACCTGCAATTTTATCTGTGCCTGCATCAATAACCGTAAATTGATTTGTACCAGTTAAATTGGTAAGGTTAATGCTGACAGCGCCTTTGGGGATAAAGGAAATTCCTTTTTCACTTTTTACTTTTAGCTTATTGGGCTTTTTAAAATATACGCTTACGTTGGCAACTGGCACTTTTAAAAATGCCACATTGGTCTTCATGCGACCGGTTGCTTTGTAATTGTTTACCGATTCGATGGTTGATTTTGCTTTGGCAAGAAGGAGCTTTATATCCTGCTGCGCAGATGCTTTAATGCTGCAAAGAAGAAAGAATATGATGGATATTTTTTTCATAATTTTTTAGTGATTTCGCTCACAGATTTAAAAGGATTTATAGAACAAAAAATTCAGAAATGTTTAATAGATAGCTGAAGACGAAATGTGCGACGCCACCGAAGCTCCTCATTGCTGCTGTTTTTGTTTGGCTAATAATTTTTTGCAAAAAATTATTAGGCTGCTTTTATGTTAGAATATCTTTTCGTTTGAAAAACCAAGTTGCTCCTCCAAATAGAACGCCAATATGTGCTAATAGAATTAACAGACTGTTTCTAATGGCGGGCCAATTTTCCATACTTCCTCGAATTGGTACATTGTCTTCATCTATTGCTATGTAAAAAAATCCTTTCCAACCTACGAGGTACGATGTAAAGAGCCATGGCTTTACATTTCTATCAATTATTGGAATGTTAAGGTTTGAAATAATGGTACACACAATTACAATACAAACAGTAGCGACAATTGGCCCGATAGAATTTTCTGCAAACACTGATAAGAACAAAGCGAGTGCGGCAATAACAGTTAATGCAATAGCTGCATAAGCAAAGGCTGCGAAGTAGCGCCACATTACATCATCTTGCGTAATTTGTAAAATTTGAGACTCGGTGTCCTTTGCTCTAAAAACGAGCAGATCGTTTGTACCGAAAATGGCCATGCTTAAAAACAAAGCCAATATCGCCATAAATACCAACAGCGCTACTGTATAAATTACGGATGCTAAAAATTTTACACCAATAATTCTTGTACGGCTTATTGGTTTTGTTAACAATAAACGAAGTGTTCCCATATTTGCTTCGCCGCTAATAGCATCGCCTGCAACCAGTGCTACAAGTATTGGAACCTGTATCAACAAAGTATTGAGTATCATGTAACACATAAAATACCCATTTATTACTTTGCCTTTGTCTACTTCAAAAGTATCTCCTACGTTTTGCAATAAAATATTTAAGTAACCGGGATCAGCCTTGAAGGCGGCCTGTATGATCAATACAATACCTGCAATTGCTATAAATGCGATGTACGTTCTTGGCCTTTTAGATATTTTATATAACTCAATTTGTAAAAGGCTCCACATGTGTATCGTTGTTTGTGAGTGATAAAAAATAATCTTCCAGAGAATGGCGTGGCTGCACGGCAAGCAAGTTTATACCTGCACTTGTGAGCGTATTTATAATTTGAGACACATCATTTTTATTGGTGCGAATTCTTAAATTCTTATTTGTTTTTGTAGTATGCTCATTCCACTGTGTTTGTTGCAGTTTTGCAAATGCACCTTCATTATCAGTAGTATTTATTTCCACGACTGTGTCCGCAGGATCTAATAAGGTTGCTACGTCTCCTTCCACAACTTTTTCGCCTTTATGTATGATGATCATTCTGTTTGCAATCAATTCTATTTCGCTTAAGAGATGGGAGGAAACGATAACAGTTTTACCCATTTCTCTGCTCAATCGCAAAATTAAATTGCGCATATCTGCAATACCCTGCGGATCTAAACCATTAGTAGGTTCATCTAAAATAATAAGTTTGGGAGCATGCACGAGGGCGATGGCAATGCCTAGACGTTGCTTCATTCCCTGGCTATAAGTTTTTGCTTTGTTATCAAATCTGTCTGCAAGGCCTACCATTTCCAGCTGGTCCATTAATACTTTTCGGGTGGTTTTTATACCACTCATTTTTGCAAAAATGTAGAGGTTGTCGTAGGCAGATAAGTATTTATACATATCCGGCCTTTCAATGATGGCGCCTGTTTGTTTGAGCATGGCATTATCATCTCCTTTAATGTTTTTGCCAGAAAAAATGATTTCTCCAGAGGTTGGTTTGATCAGCTTAAGTAACATCCGCAATGTGGTAGATTTTCCAGCGCCATTTTGCCCAAGAAACCCGTACACATCTCCTTCATTTACTGTAAAAGAGAGGTTTTTCACAGCCTGAAAATCATTGAACTTTTTTGATAATTCATTTACCTGCAGCATCACATTCATCCTGCGAAATTACCCTAGAAAAACAGAAAAGAAGGTGTTTTTAAAAATAAATACGTACAAATCCGTATCGATAAAAGAAATAATCCTACATTTACACTCAAGTGCTAGTGTAATTTTATAGCCCTTACAAATACTCCAATTTTCTGTGATAAGCCTCCTAAATATTAGCGAGCACACAATGAAAGTATTACTTTTTATATTAATCAGTTTTATTATTACAACATCAACTCGTGCGGGGATGTTTTCTGATGAAATAAAAATTGGATCTAATGCTACCACATCTAAATTAGAATTGAGATTAAATTCATCTTACAAGAAAATTACCAAGGCAAATATTGTTATCCTAAATGCTAAGGGCAAAAAAGTAAATGAATTTAAGTGTGCGATAAAAAAAGGCTCAAACACAGTTTGTATGCAGGACGCTTTAAATTTAGACGAAGGAGTTTATACAGTTAATATGACTGTGAAAAAGAAAACTTCTTCAACAAAATTTGTACTTTTTAAATAGTATTCTATACAAATTCATAGTATCAGTTTTTTTCTATGAATTTACCCCGTGGTGCCGCTTCCCTAACAGCGGCACCTTTTTATTTGTTGCTATCGGGCATGTAGCTTCGCAAGGCTTTCACATATTCTTCAAAAGCTGAAACACCCTTTGCCGTAATTTTACAGACTGTGAGTGGATAATTATTTTTAAACTGTTTGGTTATTTCAATGTACCCAACTTCTTTTAATTTATTTAGCTGCACACTGAGGTTGCCCGCAGTTGCGTTTGTTTGCTCTTTTATAAAAGTAAACTCCGCTTCTTTTACGCTTATAAGAATGCTGATAGCAGCAAGCCTTAATTGAGAATGTAGTATAGGATCAAGGTCTTTAAACATTTGCAGCCACAGTTTTTTTATAACGTCCCCATAAAATAATCCCCGGTATAAGCCATGCAAATAACCCACAGGCTGCCATAAGTAGCAAATCAATTTCTATGTTTGTAAAAATAGAAACAATACTTGCTACCCAACAGAAAATTCCACCCAATATCATCGGTTTAAATTTATTCATACCACCAATAATAAAAGTTGGAATTCCAAAGAGCATCATTATTAAAGATGATACATTTCCCATACTAAAATGTGAAAAATAGAAGGACGTTATAAACATGGATAATGTAAAAGCTATCCATATATAATTTGTGGTAATTTCATTGTGAGCAACAAAATTTTTGCTTCTCTTTTCTTTTATAGAAAAAAATATCTGAGGTATCAGTGCTATTAGGGTTAACAACCAAACATCTCCAAAGTTTTGTTTAAAATGTATTTCCACCCAATTTGCCAAGCCGCAAAAAGTTATTAATGACCCCCAAACCATGGATGCAATGCCCTT
>JANOTH010000287.1:0-2594 GCA_031416275.1 Ferruginibacter sp.
GTTTACAAGATTAAAACTTTGCAAAAAGTTACTAACCCTGCCACGGCCATACTGATCATAAGCTCCATTAAGCACAACATCTTTACATTTAAAAAGATTAGGAGAAGATACTATACCAATAACGCCGTTGGCAACTGTTACACCATAATAATCTTTGGGATCTATTCTATCTGCTGTTATTCTCCATACATCTGTTTTTTGAGAAAAGGAAAAATAGGGAATCAAAAACAGGTTTAAAATGCAAAAGATTTTTTTCATGAGCAGCGTTTTTTAAGATCATTAAATATAAATCTTAAAGACCGATTAATAGCTTTAAAAATGGAGATTTATTATTTTGAAATCTGTTTGAATTACTTTGCAGTCTTATTAACTTCTTATGAAAAAACTGCTGTTGTGGGGCTTCGTTATTATTGCTGTAATTTTTGTGGCTATTTATATTCTATTTCCAGCTAAAGTGCATTTTCGAAAAACTATGTATGTTCAAGCCGCATATAAGAGTGCGAGCCGTTTTGTTTTAGATCAAAAAGCCTGGCATTACTGGTGGCCTACTGCCAATGTAAGTAAAACGGATACTGTTTTTTCCTATAAAAATTTTGAGTTTGCTACAAACTGGAAAATGATATCTGGAGACAGTGTGCGCATAACATCAAAAAATGGAACTATACATTCATTGCTTAATCTTATTCCTGTAAACAAGGATTCTGTAGGCTTACAATGGGAAGGAGAATCTACGGCTCAATCTAATATTTATCAACGGATACAAAATTATTTTACACAAAAAGACTTGCAGAATAATTCAGCTGAAATATTTACGGCGTTAAAAGGTTTTTTAGAGAATGATGAAAAAGTTTACGGTATTAATATAGAGCATAAAATGGTAGTAGATACACTGCTAATTTCTACAAAGAAAACATTTAAAACATACCCTAGTACAGAGCAGGTGTATGAGATGATTAATGAACTAAATAAATACGCGAAAGTCAATAAAGCCTTTGCAACAAATCCTCCAATGCTTCATGTAGTGCAGGACAGCGGTGTTTTTAAAACAATGGTGGCTATTCCTCTTGACAAAGAAATAAAAAATACAAACAATTTTATTACAAAGAAAATGATTGCGGGCAAAATTTTAATTGCTCAGATTAATGGAGGGTCAGAAAGCGCTGAAACAGCAATAAAGAAATTAGAACTATACATGAATGATTACCATATGTTATCACCTGCTATCTCTTATCAATCTCTCGTTACAGATAGAATGAAAGAAAAGGACAGTACAAAATGGATAACAAAGGTTTATTATCCTGTAATGTAATTGTATAACTGATTGCTATTACGGTAAAAGATTTTTAAATTTTATAACCATTGCGCTATCGCTGTTTCTGGCAATCACAAAGGCTTGTTCTTTACCAATCACTATTGGTTTTATGTGGCGAATCTGACCTTTAATTTGAAGTCCGTTTATTGACTCGCATATAAAATTGCCATTGCCTTTGTTTATTAATATTGTTCCGTAATCCGCATCATATCTTCCCATTTCAATATTATCATCATAATAATTTCCGCCAATAAATACATCAGGCAAAGCATCGTTGTTTGCATTTACAACTACGGCATCTTTAAACGATGAAAACTGTGCAGCCATAGGCAATGCTCTTGTTTCAAATTGTAAGTTGCCATTATTTATAAGAACAGCATTGGCAAAATAATCTGCACTTAACACAGCTGCTTTATCTAGTTTGCTTTGTGTAAATAAATCCGTGAGGCTTGCTTTTGCAAAATCTTCAGCATACAAAAATTTCTTTTTCATTACAGCAGGCATTTGTTTTTCTAATTCTGCTTTGTTTGCAAATGGAATTTCTTTTCCGTTTAAAAAATAAGTAAGCAACTGCTCTTTTTTTCCATTTCCATCAAAGTCATTGTAGTACATTTTTACAGGCTCTTTTTCGGAGGCTTTCAATCTACTGTTTGTACCAAGGTTTCCTACAATTAAATCTATGTCTCCGTCATTGTCCACATCCATTGGTAACAAACAATTCCACCAGCCTTTTTTAGCAGACAAAACCGTTTTTACAAATTTATTTTTATTGTTTACAAAAGCTGTAATACCGCTCCATTCCTGCGCCAGCAACAAATCTTTGTCCCCGTCTTTATCAATATCAAACCACAAAGCCTGCGTTACAAAACCAATTTTAGATAAGCCTGCAGCATATTCATCAGTAACATTTTTAAACTTCCCTGTTTTATCATTTAGCAACAAATACGATTGTGGTAGTTGCCCGTATTCAAAGGGCACAGCCCTTGCACCAATAAAAAGATCTACAAATCCATCACCATTAAAATCATTTGGCACCACGCAGGATGCTGTTAAATACAAATTACCAAAGGCATTCTCTGATCTTTTAAAATTAGCTATGCCGTCATTCATATATAATCTTGGTGTATTGTGAAAATCTGCACCGTAAAATTCATTACCACCGCTCGCAATTACAAGATCTACATTTCCATCATTATTTACGTCTGTAAAACAAGCGCCTGTATTTTCATAAGAACTGTCTTTATCTAAAAATGGTTGCAGACTTTTTATAAATTTTCCGTTT
>JANOTH010000288.1:0-5260 GCA_031416275.1 Ferruginibacter sp.
TGGTGGAACAACGAAAATTGCAAACCCTCAGGTGAGTGGCATAAACACAAGTGCCAATGTAGCAAGAATGATAAAAAGTGCAGGTCAGGTTTTTGGCGGCAGTATTCTAACCTTAGCAGGCCCAATAGATTTTAGTGTAAATAAAACATTTAAAGTAAAAGTGTATTCACCAAGAGTAGGAGCAAAGCTTTTATTAAAGGTAGAGAATGCAACAAACGGAGGTATCAACTTTGAGAAAGAAGCAACATCAACAGTAGCCAATGCATGGGAAGATTTAACCTTTGATTACTCTACCATAAACACCACCAACCAATACAGTAAATTAATTTTCATTTTCGACTTAGGTACAGTTGGTGATGGTTCAGCAAACTTCACATGGTTGTTTGATGATGTAAGATTGGTTGCAGCTGGTGGCGGCGGTGGCGGTGGTTTAACGCAAATGAACCTCCCTGTAACCTTTGATGATGCTACGGTAAATTATGGTGTTGTAGGTTTTGAAGGAGCAGAGCAGTCAACGATAGAAATAGATCCAACATTAGCAACAAATAAACTAGTTAAAGTAATAAAGACAAATACAGCGCAGTTGTTTGCAGGTACAACTGTTACGGCAGTAACAGGAGGCTTACAAACAGGTTTTAGTAGTAATATTCCATTTACGGCTACTGAAAGAAGAATGAATGTTAGGATATGGACACCACATGCTAACATACGTGTACGGTTAAAAGTAGAAAATAAGAACGACCCTACTCAAAGTGTTGAAACGGAAGCAACAGCAACAGTAGTTGGCTGGCAAGTACTTGAATTTAACTTTAATAACCAAGCAGTGGGTACAGCAGCATTTAATCCTGCTTTTGCGTATAACAAGGCAACAATATTTTTTAATTTTGGTATAACAGGAGCTGTTGCAGGAGAGCGAATTTATTATTTTGACGATATGAGGTTTGCTGCATCACCAATTCCACCACCTCCACCGGCGCCGGCAGTTACTAGCCCGGTTATATATTGCCAAAATAGTACAGCTGTTCCATTATCAGCTGTGGCTTTAGCAGGCAATACATTACAGTGGTACACTGTGCCTGTTGCAGGTACAGCAAGTACTACAGCGCCTACACCATCTACAGCAACAACTGGAACAACAAACTTTTATGTTAGTCAAAAAAATAGTGCAGGCGTAGAGGGTGCAAGGGCTATTATAATAGTAACAGTAAATGCTACTCCATCAGCACCTATTGTTAGCACACCTTTGTTAATATGTTTAAACGCACAGTCACTTAGCTTAACAGCAACCGCGGCAACAGGTAATACTTTAATGTGGTTTACTGCAGCTACAGGAGGTGCAGGTAGCATAAATGCACCAACTACTGTAACAACTTCTGCGGGTTCTACAACTTTCTATGTTAGTCAATCGAATACATTAGGTTGTCAAAGCGCTAGAGCGCCGCTAACAGTAACAATAGTTGCACCACCTGCGGCGCCTGTAATTGCTGCTACACCTGGTACACAATTATTGCCAGGCCAAATAACTACCATCTCCGCAGCAGGTGCACCGGGTGCAGGTAACACTTATTCTTGGTTTAAAAATGGAATAATGTTAGCAGCGCAAACAGGCAATTCAATACAGGTTGGCATAGATGGTGTTGGCAGTTATACGTTAAAAATTACCAATGCGAATGGTTGTGTTAATACTTCCAATGTAATAAACATTACAGAGGCTAGTTCAAACAAATTATTTGTTTATCCTAATCCTTCTAATGGTAAATTTCAATTAAGGTATTACAGCGATCCAAACAATTTGAAGCCATTACAAGTTGCAATTTACAATTCAGCGGGAGCTTTAATATTTAGTGGGCGATACACAATTTTTAGCAGTTTCAGTCCAATAAATATTGATCTTACTAAGCACGGTAATGGTTTTTACCATGTTAAATTAATGAATGAAAGTGGCAATTTATTGGGTACAGAAACAGTGTTGATTCAGAGATAACAAATCAATAATTCTTTAAAAGGGCATTCGTAAATGAATGCTCTTTTTTTTAACCATTTTTCTATTTCTTATGTACAAATCTAGTTGGAAATTTTCTTTGCTAAAAGCTATATTTCTTCTGTCGTTTTTATACTCTTCACCTGATATGAAAGCACAAGAAAATAAAATTGCTTTATTTAACGAAAATACACACGACGCTTACGACTCAGATAAATTATATACTTCACCCAAAAAATACAAGGGTTATAAATTGAAGTGGGCCGATGAGTTTAATGATACCTCTTTGAATTTGAAGAATTGGACATTTGAAAACGGAGATGGTTGTCCGTCATTATGCGGCTGGGGCAACAATGAATTACAATTTTACAGACCTGAAAATACCCATTTTGAAAATGGGAAAATGATCATAGATGCAAAGAAGGAAGAGTATGAGAATAAGAAATTTACGTCTTCAAAAATTGTTAGTAGAGGTAAGCAGGTATTTAAATTTGGCAGAATAGATTTCCGGGCTAAGCTCCCGCAGGGACAAGGTATATGGCCTGCCTTTTGGATGTTGCCTCAACACAAAGTTTATGGAAACTGGCCGCAAAGTGGCGAAATAGATATCATGGAAATGATTGGCAAAGAACCTTCAAAAAATTATGGAACACTACATTTTGGCCCAGGCCCAGGGAGTACACAATTAGGGAAAAATGTGGGTTTATCCTCAGGTATTTTTTCTGATAAATTTCACGTCTTTTCTTTAGAATGGACAGAGGATAACATTAGTTGGTTGCTAGATGGTAAATTGTTCTCTTCGTTTAATAAGAAAGATTTCGGAAAAATAAATTATCCATTTAACGAAGAATTTTTCTTCATTATTAATTTGGCTGTTGGCGGCAATTGGCCGGGTAATCCTGATTTCAATACCTACATTAATCAAAAACTCGTTGTAGATTATGTTAGGGTTTTTGAAAAGAAAAAGAAATGATGGAGATCTAATATTATTATACTAAATTGATCAATCTAAAAAAATATAAATGAATACTAAAGCGATTATTAAATCTCTTCTTCTTTTAACAATGGCTCATTGTAGTTTTTTTAAAATTTCAGCACAGGTTAAGTTCGATACTACTTCAAAAATAAAAGCACTAGTTAAGCAACTTACGCTCGAAGAAAAGGTTAATATGATTCATGCATCTTCATCGTTTACGTCAGGTGGTGTACCACGTTTAGGGATACCAGAAATTGTAACCTCTGATGGTCCTCATGGCGTAAGGCCTGAGCATGGTCGTGATTGGAATCTTGATAATAGTTCTTTAGACAGTGGTACTTATTTGCCTACAGGTAATTGTCTTGCTGCTACCTGGAATCCGCAACTCGGTTATGCATACGGTGCAGTATTAGGTAGCGAAGCAAGGTTTAGAGGTAAAAATATCATCCTTGGCCCCGGTATAAATATTATTCGTTCTCCTTTAAATGGAAGAAACTTTGAGTACCAAAGTGAAGATCCATTCCTTGTTTCTAAGATGGTTGTGGGTTATATTAAGGGCGTACAAGACCAAGGTGTTTCGGCCTGTGTGAAACACTATGCAGCAAACAACCAAGAATCAAAAAGGTTTACAATAAATGTGCAGATGAGTGAAAGGGCTTTGAGAGAAATTTATTTACCGGGTTTTAAAGCGGCTGTTGAAGTTGCAAAAGTAAATACGGTGATGGGTTCTTACAATAAATTTAGGGGGCAGTGGGCATCGCAAAATCATTATTTTTTAAATCAGATACTGAAAAAAGAATGGAATTTTAAAGGCTTTGTAATGAGTGATTGGGATGCTGTACACAATACTGAAGAGGCTTTTTGGAATGGGCTTGATCTTGAAATGGGAACCGATTTGGGTATGTTACCAAACCCCAATTATAACAAGTTTTATTTTGGAGATAAATTACTTGCGTTGTTAAAAGCAGGAAAACTTTCTGAAAAAATATTGGATGATAAAGTGAGTAGAATTTTATACGTAATGCTTAAAACAGGAATGATTGATGGTAAATTAAAGAAAGGAGATTACAACACAAAAGCTCACCAGAATACTGCCGCTGCGGTTGCCGAAGAAGGAATCGTTTTGCTTAAAAATGAGAATAATATCTTGCCTCTAACCAGAAGCAACATAAAAACTATTGCAGTCATTGGTTTTAATGCTGCAAGAAAACAGTCTATGGGAGGAGGTAGTTCGCAGGTAAGAGCTTTTTATGAAGTGACTCCTTTGGATGGCATTAAAAATATAGCAGGCAATAATATTAAAGTTGAATATGCGCAAGGCTATGAAATTAAAAGGGGAGGTGGAGCAAACCAACAAATGATTGATGAAGCTGTTGCACTTGCTAAAAAAAGTGATGTGGTTATATATGTTGGGGGAAGTACACACGGTTACAATTATGCTGTGTGGGATGATAATGCATATGATGCGGAAGCTGTAGATAAACCTGACATGAATATGCCTTTTGGGCAGGATGAATTGTTGCAGGAAATTCTAAAAGTAAACCCAAAAATAGTGGTAAATCTAATGGGAGGTTCCATTGATATGACCCGTTGGATAAATAATACACCGGCTGTAATTCAACACTGGTATGCGGGTATGGAAGGCGGGAATGCACTTGCAAAAATTTTATTTGGAACGGTTAACCCATCTGGTAAATTGCCCATGACGTTTCCAAAAAAGTTAGAAGACAATCCGTCTTTTGCTTTGGGAGAATATCCTGGCGATACAGCAAAAAGTTTGGTAGTAAATTATCACGACGATATTTATGTAGGCTATCGCTATTATGATACTTACAAAGTGACACCGCAATTCGCATTTGGGCACGGACTTTCTTACACAAATTTTGAATACAGTAATTTAAGATTATCTGCAACAGGTAAAGATGTTACAGCAACTTTCACCGTTAAAAATACTGGTAAAGTAGCAGGAGCGGAAGTTTCTCAATTGTATGTTCATGAACAAAACGCTGCCTTACCAAGACCCGAAAAAGAATTGAAAGGATTTGATAAAATTAATCTTGCTGCAGGTGAACAAAAAACTGTAACAATTAAATTAGATGAAAACGCCTTCAAATATTTTAGTGATGTAAAAAATGAATGGGTTATGGATAAAGCTTCTTTTGATATTTTGGTAGGCGGTGCAAGCGATGCTATTAAACTGAAAGGTACTGTTAAGCTATAATATCAGATACTTTAAATTGAAAAGGGCGAAATAAATTTTAATTTATTTCGCCCTTATTTATATGCATTAAAATCTATGGATT
>JANOTH010000289.1:0-8207 GCA_031416275.1 Ferruginibacter sp.
GTAAAAGCTATCAGCGCTTTTTTAAGTACGCCAAAAATAAGGTAAAAGAATACCCTGCTGCAGAAATAAGATATTAAAATATTTTTCCACCAAACAGTATAGAACAGCCTTTTAAATGCGATAAAAAGCCACGGCATCCAAAAGAAAAGGTGAAAGAATTCAAAAGTACTTCCAAATAAAAAGGAAGAAAAAGGCTCTAGTTTTGTATCATAAAATAATGCATTAAAAGGAAGCATTACCCAGCCATGAAAGCCATTGACGTAAGATCTTGGTAAAATATCTACAAGAGAATACAAACTATAAGCACACAAATTATATATCATAAAATGCGTTGACAGGATTAAAGATGCTCCGTAATATTTAATTTTTTTAAAGAAAAGTAAAAAGATAAAACCTGCAAATACAGGAAGCAAAACGAAAATAAAAGTTTTTGCAAAAGTACCAATCGCCTGGTTATACAAACTTTGTCTTACTTCCGCCATTTGTCTAAAAGCCACAACAGGCATTTTCGAAATCGGTATATCCAAGCTATCTTTTCTTAAGCGACCATATAACTTGAAATTACTGCTGTCAATAACATTCACTTCAAGATTTTTTTGCATGCCGGATTGAATCTCTTCTCCCTTTTTTACCCAAAGAGCATCTATGGTAGTTATTATCTTCTCATCAATTGGTTTTGCCCAACCAAAAGGTTTATAGTTAGAAAGCGAATAATAATAATGATCTCCCACGGAAGGAATATAATCTGTAACCCCCACTTTGCTTACAATTATATAAAACAAAAAGGCTACCACTAAATATAATTGTACTGGTTTTGCATAAGGCGCTCTTACGCCACGCAAATTTTCTTTGGTAACAAAACCTGGTTTAATAAAATTAAGCTTGATCGTTTTTAGCACTTTACTTTCCCAGTGGTAAAAAAAATCTATTACCTGGTGAAAGAAGTGTTTGGTGGTTAGCTGCTCTTCACTAAAAACCTTTTCGCCACAATGATTACAAATTTTACCTTTAAATACATGACCGCAGTTTTTGCAGGTCTGCATTTCTGTGCTGTATATAATCTTTTTGGTTGTTAGTTTCAAGCGAAATTAGTTTTGGTGAAATTATAAAAATCTAACTGAATTTTATTTTTTCAAAAGGTAGGGCAATTTTAAAATAATCAGAGATGTAACAAAGCTGCCCCAACTACAGCAATGCTATTTCTGTAGATCACTTACCAATAGCTCCTCATAATTTTTTACAAAACGAACAATATTGTCAAACTCTGCAAATTCTTCTTCGCTATGTAATCCTGTTATTACAACCGCTTGCATTCCTGCATTGGCAGCACTTTCCACCCCTTTTGGTACATCTTCAAAAACCAAACAGTCTTTGGGTAATACATTTAATGCGGCTGCACACTTTAAATAGGTTTCTGCATCCGGTTTACTATTTTGTACATCGTCACCACTAATTACCGCATCAAAATAATGAGTGATGTTTAAATTATCTAATACAAAATCTACATTTAATTTGATGGCTGCAGAACCCACTGCCATTTTTATATTTTCTTTTTTTGCTGCTGCAAGAAAATCATCCAATCCATTTATAAGTTTAAGAAATGGCTTGTATTCTTCCCGGTAAACGGCTTCTTTATTATCTCCTAATTCTTTCTTTTCCTTGTTAGAAAACCTCCCCGGAAAAATCCTTTCCAGTATCTCTGCATTTTTACCATAGCACTGTGCTTGCGATTGTTGTAATGTGTAATCTGCACCTAATCTTACAAAAATATTATGCCATGCATTTATATGGTAACTCATGTCTTCAATCATAGTACCATTAAGATCAAATAAAAATGCTTTTATCATAAATGTGAAGAAGTTTAAAATTTTGTGCAATGTAAAAAACTAAAGGCAGACTCATTTTTATGAAATAGTTGCCTTTGCAAGTTTGAGTTTATGGTTTGATACGTATTTAGTTCGTTTCATATTATGATTTGCAGCGACTGTAGTTTGTTCATAATAGAAATTTGTATCATTATTCACAACGAAACTTCGGTTTCAATAAAACAGTCATCATGAAAAGTATCATTAGTTTTTTTGTAGTTGTAATTGCAATCACATCTTGCAGCATGTTTAAATCTGTAACATCTAACACTATTATTTCCCCTCAAAATAGTTTTGTATTGGGTAATAATGAGCATGGAACATTTTCTGTAAAGCTTAAAAATGTTTCTAAAAACGAGGTAGTCATGCATCGTGCGCCAATAGAAGGAGGCAAACATTCCTACGTTACTGTTCAACCAAATGAAACGGTGAATGTGCAGGTAGAAAGTAACACAGCACTTGTAATTGAAAACAAAACAAACGATACGGCCTCCGTAGATTTAATTATTAAAGGAGATACAGGTTTAAGTATGGGGTATAAAAAGTAATAGAGATTTGTATGCCGGCTTGGTAACCTAAATCAATTTTTTTGTATACTAATGGGATTTTAATTAGGGTGAAACCGCTCCATAAGTTGTTTGGGTGAGCTGCCGATTAGATCTTTTTATTTTAATGATGTACAGGTTGTTGTAATCCGTTTCAGGTATGGCATTAATTGTTTGCCCGCTTAGCCCTTTTACTATGCGGGGTACAGTGTTGCTGTGGCCTACAATCAACACTTTCTTTTTATTCATATTATATAGCCTTTTCACAAACGCATCTATTCCATTTGTATCAGTTTGATTAACTATAATGGGAGAAACATTGGCTGCCGCAGCAGTAGGTGCTGCTGTTTGTTGTGTACGGAGAAACTTACTTACAAAAATACTGTCGGGCTTTTTATTGGCAAAGTATGCATTCAAATCATTGGCTCTTTGCATACCAATATCTGTCAGTGCTGGGTCGCTTGCATTAGCAGGAACCAGTTGTTTTTCTGCGTGGCGCACCACATAATAAGTATTGTAACAAGAGCAAAAGAACACTAAAATGAAAAGATATTTCATCCAATTAATTTAAGAGATACTTAAAAAATTCGACAGGTTATTAAAAGTAGAGTTATTTCTTCGCTCAAGCTAGGGTATTAACCAACTTGCTTCAAATTCATTATTAGGAAAGTAATTAAATGATGCACGCTTATGCCCATTGCTATTGAGCCAGAGCCATTCAACCCAGTTTACATGTGTACAAACAACAGCAAAATTTTTTCTTCCTACTTCGCTTTCTTCTATTGTAGGGTTAGTTTTTAAAAACCCTTCTGGTAAACCACTTGTTGGCACAGCACTTTTTTCTGAAGGACTTATTAAACCCATATAAGTTTTTCTACTTGCGGCAGGTGTGTTTTGCCATGCTACATCAGCAATAGCATCGTTGTGATGAAGCGTGCTTTTTCCACCAGCTCTTATCTGTAACCTTGCTGCTGCATCATAAAACAACCAGCCTGTGTTAGCGTTTTGTTGAAGGTCATTCCATTTGCAACTTCTTACATCTGTATGAAGAAAAAGCTTTTTTTCTGCTGTAATAACTTTTCGCAAAACTACCGTTCGTGTTACAGGTAAATTGCCACTAATATTTGCTACTACGGGCTGGTGAAAAGGCTCTTTGCTACGCAATGAACCATTGAGCAACCTCAGCCAACAATCTTTTTCAATTTCTGCTAATGTGTAGGTAAGTCCGTCTTTTTTAATCGTTTCTTCCACTTTTTTTACAAAGATATTTTTATATTTTTTTGCCCTTTTACGTGAACCGAAACTAAAACACATTTTCCCTCATCATTGGTTTCAAACGCAATTCCTTCCTTTACATCATCATACACAGAAATTGTTTTACCTGCTTTATTTATGTAAGTTTCTGTAGCTTTTTTTATGGTTGGGTATTGTATTTTAATATAAGCCAACGTGCTGCCGCACCCAACCATAGTTGCTGTTTTAAAAGAAGGAGATGTGGTGGCAATCTGTTTTATTTTTTTTCCGGCTTTGCTGTTGTTGAACAAGGCGGTAGTTAGGTATTGAACAGTATCGATTTTGTTTGCTCTCCATTGCAAAAGCAAATTATTTTTTAATGTATCAGCCGCGGCAGGATCTCCCATAATCTGTAATGCCTCATCAAAATCTTGATTAATCATTAGCTGGGCAATTTTATCGCCTGCAAAAATTGTATCGTTCGATAGTGACGCAATAAGCCGGGTTGTAGAATCTGCTTTTTTTGTAGAATCCGCAGTCGATAAAGCAACAACAGCAACTTTTGGAATAGAGTCACTTTTAATTATCGTTTGATCTTTCACGCTTTGGCTGCAGGAACATATTATGATGCAGATCGGCAAAATGGTTAATGTAAAAAATTTCATTTCTAAGAATTAAAAGATGGGAAATATTTAAGCGAAGATAATTTCGTGAAAATATTATTACAATAATAAAGCCGCAGTCTTGAAAAACTGCGGCTTAAACCTATAAATGAAAAAAATTATTATGAGCCACAAGCTTCGCAGCCTTCAGGATTATCAAGTGAGCAACTGATTGCAGCAACCTGTTCTTCTTTTGTTTGATTTAATACAGCGGCATCTACTGTAAACTTGATAGCATCTGCTGCAGCTTTTGTTCTTAAATAATACATACCTGTTTTTAATCCTTTTTTCCATGTGTAAAAATGCATAGAAGAAAGTTTTGCAAAATTTGGTTGCTCTACAAAAAGATTAAGAGATTGTGACTGGCAAATAAAAGCACCTCTGTCAGCACTCATATCTATCACCGTTTTTTGTTTTATTTCCCAAACAGTTTTATAAATTTCTTTTAGGTCTGCAGGTATTTCTTCAATATTTTGTACAGAACCATTTGCAGCAATTATGCGTTGCTTCATGTTATCATTCCACAAATTAAGTTTGCCAAGGTCTTTTAATAAATGCTTGTTTACAACTGCAAACTCACCGCTTAATACTCTTCTGTTATAAATGTTAGAAGTGTATGGTTCAAAACATTCGTTGTTACCTAAAATTTGTGAAGTAGAAGCAGTAGGCATTGGTGCTAATAACAATGAATTTCTCACACCGAATTCCATTACATCTTTCCGTAAGCTTTCCCAATCATGACGATCGCTTGGTGCTACATCCCATAAATCAAACTGAAATTTTCCTTCGCTTAGTGGTGAACCTTTAAATGTTTCGTATGCCCCATCTTTTTTTGCCAACTCACAACTTGATGTCATTGCTGCAAAATAGATTGTCTCAAAAATATTTTTGTTCAACAGTTTTGCCATTTCACTTTCAAAAGGCAAGCCCAACATCATAAAAACATCTGCTAAACCTTGAACCCCAATACCAATTGGACGATGGCGCACATTGCTTCTTTCAGTTTCAGGTATTGGGTAATAATTACCATCAATAACCTTGTTTAAATTGCGTGTAACAATTTTTGTTACCTCTACCAATTTATCAAAATTAAAAGTCTTTCCTTCTACAAAACGAGGCAATGAAAGCGACGCTAAATTACAAACCGCTGTTTCTTTGTCATCGCTGTATTCAATAATTTCTGTACATAAATTACTGCAGCGAATGGTTCCTAAATTTTTCTGATTGCTCTTGGTATTGGCTGCATCTTTATACAACACATAAGGTGTTCCTGTTTCTATTTGTGATTCTAATACAGCATTCCACAATTCTCTTGCCTGTATGGTTTTCTTAGCTTTTCCTTCTTGCTCGTATTTGGTATACAATGCCTCAAACTCAGCACCGTGTGTAGTATGAAGATTCTGTGCTTCATTTGGACAGAATAAACTCCACTCGCCATCAGCTTCTACACGCTTCATAAATAGGTCCGGAATCCACAGCGCAAGAAACAAATCTCTTGCACGCATTTCTTCTTTACCGTGGTTTTTTCTTAACTCTAAAAATTCAAACACATCTGCATGCCATGGTTCTAAATAAACTGAAAATGCACCCTTTCTTTTTCCACCACCTTGGTCCACATAACGGGCAGTATCGTTAAATACACGCAACATTGGTATAATGCCATTTGATGTACCGTTTGTTCCTTTTATATAACTTCCAGTAGAGCGTACATTGTGAATGTTTAAGCCAATACCACCTGCAGACTGCGAAATCATTGCGCAATCTTTTAGGGTATCGTAAATGCCTGAGATACTATCTTCCTTCATGCTTAGTAAAAAGCAGCTGCTCATTTGAGGTTTTGGTGTACCTGCATTAAACAATGTTGGTGTTGCATGAATGAACCACTTTTCACTCATCAAATTATACGTTTCAATTGCAGCTTCCACATCTGTTTTGTGTATGCCCAACGCTACACGCATAAATAAATGCTGCGGGCGCTCAGTAATTTTGCCGTTTACTTTTAAGAGGTAAGATTTCTCCATGGTTTTAAAACCAAAGAAATCGAAATGATAATCTCTTTCATAAATAATTGCAGCGTCTAGTAAATCTGCGTTTTCTTTTATAACATCATATACATCATCAGCCAATAACGGCGCATGTGCGTTTGTTTTGCTGTCAATATAATTGTACAACAACTCAGCAGTTTCGCTGAACGATTTTTTAGTGTTTTTATGTAAGTTGCTTACTGCAATTCTTGCAGCAAGTACTGCAAAGTCAGGATGGCGTGTTGTAAACGATGCAGATGTTTCTGCTGCAAGATTATCCAACTCCGTTGTAGTTACATTATTGTAAATACCTGCGACCACTTTCTTCGCAATCTCAATTATGTCCTCGCTTCTCAGCTGAAGACCATAACTAAGTTTCATTACACGGGATGTGATCTTATCGAAGTGTACTGCTTCTTTTTTGCCGTTTCTTTTAATTACCTGCATGTGGTTAGATTTTAGATATAAGTATCAAGATTGGAGAATCCAGACATCCGAGATTATTTTGCTTGTGTTAGATATTTTTTAATTCTTTTACTTTCTTCGAAAATGAATAAATCATTTTCTGTATTTCGGTTACATATAAAAGCAGCGTTTCAAGTTCTGTTTCTGTTATGTAGTTTAATTTATTAGCAATTATGAGTTGCGTTTCTATTTCAAAAGCAGAACCTGTTGACAAGGATAAAAAATGTAAGAATTCCCTATCACCATTTCTGCTTGCACCTTCGGCAATATTTGATGCAATCGACACACTAGCTCTTCTTAATTGTGAAACCAATCCAAACTTTTCTTCCGTTGGAAAGGCTGCAGTTGTTTTATAAATTAGCACGGATAAATCAACAGCCTTTTGCCAAAACTTTAAATCTTTAAAATTGTGCATTTAGATTGTTTGTCTCCTGGCTTATTATCTTGATACTTGATACTAATATCTTGATACTCCCTTAAAAATCCTCATCCATTGAAAACACTTTACTCGCATTTTCTTTTACGCCTGATTTTTGGTATTCACCAACACGCTTTTCAAAGAAGTTTGTTTTGCCTTGTAATGATATTAACTCCATAAAATCAAATGGATTGATGTTGTTGTATATTTTGCTGCAACCTAGAGCAACTAGTAAACGGTCTGCAACAAATTCAATATAATCGCACATTAATTTTGAGTTCATTCCGATAAGTCCAACTGGTAACGCATCAGTCACAAATTCTTTTTCTATTTCAACTGCATCTCTAATAATTTGTGTTACTGTTTCTTTTGGAAGCTGGTCTTGTAGATGTTGTGTGTAAAGTAAACATGCAAAATCGCAATGTAATCCTTCATCTCTGCTGATTAGCTCATTTGCAAAAGCAAGCCCCGGCATCAACCCTCTTTTCTTTAACCAGAAAATAGAACAGAATGAGCCAGAGAAGAATATTCCTTCTACTGCGGCAAATGCAATTAACCGCTCTGCAAAACTTCCTTTATCAATCCAGCGTAATGCCCAATCTGCTTTTTTCTGTACACATTCAATGGTGTCTATCGCTCTTAATAATCTGTCTTTTTCTACAACATCCTTGATGTAGGTATCAATCAACAAAGAATAAGCTTCACTATGTATATTTTCTATCATTACCTGAAAGCCATACATACAGCGGGCTTCAGGGTATTGTACTTCTTTTAAAAAGTTTACTGCAAGGTTTTCGTTTACGATACCATCACTTGCTGCAAAAAATGCCAATACGTGCTTTATAAAAAAGCGTTCATCTTCTGTAAGCTTGTTTGCCCAGTCTTGTACGTCTGTTGTAAGGTCTAATTCTTCTGCAGTCCAAAAACTTGCTTCGGCTTGCTTGTACATTTGCCATATATCTTGGTGCTTAATAGGGAAAAGTACAAAGCGGTCT
>JANOTH010000290.1:0-14661 GCA_031416275.1 Ferruginibacter sp.
GGCAGATAATGATAAAACCATCTTTTATCTTAGCGAAGCTGATGGTAATTTTAATGTATTTAAAATGAATGCAGATGGCAGCGGCACCGCAGCTGTTACCAATTTTAAAACCCATCCCGTACGGTTTTTAAGTGCTGCTAAAAGCGGTACACTTTGCTTTGGGTACGATGGCGATTTATACACTTATGCAAACGGCAAAAGCAAAAAGCTACAAGTCATCATTAATGCAGATGCCCGTAGCACCAACGAAAGAAACATGCCTGTTACTACCGGAGTAGGCAATATGAAATTATCGCCCAATGGAAAGGAAGAAGCTTTTGTGTACCGTGGCGATGTATTTGTGAGCAATGCTGATGGCAGTGGTACCAAACAAATTACAAAAACACCCGAAGCGGAAACGAATATAACATGGCATAGCGATGGTCGCATGATTGCATATGCCAGCGAACGAAATGGTAAATGGAGCATTTACAAAAGCGAATTAAGCCGGAAGGAAGAACCCTATTTTTTTGCGGGCACCCTTATAAAAGAAGCGCTTTTAATTACCGGCGATAAAAGTGTACAAAGCCCTGAACTAAGCCCTAACGGAAAAGAACTAGCTTACGTAGAAAACTTTACTACATTAAAAATATTTGACCTGGCTACCCGCCAAAGCCGCACTGTTATTAATCAAAAAGAGTGGTTAAGCTGGGGCGATGGCGGTCACGATGCAAGCTGGAGCCCAGATAGTAAATGGCTGCTTATAAGTTATGCAGAGCAGGGCATTGGAAATGGCGAAATTGGTATTCTAAGTGCCGATGGTAAAACAAAGCTTACCAATATTACTCAAAATGGTTTTGGCGATAGCAATCCGCATTGGATGATGGGTGGCAAAATGATGTTGTGGTTTAGCGACCGTGATGGCCTGGCCAGCAAAGCCAATAGCGGCAGTAGCCAGACCGATGCCTATGGCCTCTTTTTTACCCAGGATGCATGGGATACATACAGGCTGAATAAAGACGAAGCGGCGCTTATTAAAGATGTAAAAGATAAAGCAGAAAAAGCAGATACCACAAAGAAGACAGTTGTAAAAAAAGACAGTGTAATGATAGATTGGGCTTTTCTTGAAAACCGCAAGGCCCGCTTAACCATACACAGCAGTAGCCTCAATGATGCGCTGGTAGATAAGGAAGGCGAAAATATCTATTACCTGGCCAAATTTGAAAAAGCTGTAAACCTTTGGACCACCAACCTGCGTACCAAGGAAACGAAGATTTTGGCACCATTAGGAGCTACAAGTGCCAGCAATATGCAGTGGGATAAAGATGGTAAAAAGATCTTTTTACAAACCGATGGCGGCATTGCCAAAATAGATGCGGCCACCGGCAAAACAGACCGCATTAGCATAAGTGGCGATATGCTGTTGGATGTAGCTGCAGAAAGGCAGATAATGTACGACCATGTGGTACGCCGTACCAGCGATATTTTTTACAAGCAAGGTTTTCACGGTATTAACTGGCAGCAAATGGGTAAGGATTATCGCAAATTTTTACCCCACATTGGCAACGCTTACGAGTTTAGCGAATTGCTAAGTGAGCTGTTGGGAGAACTGAACATCAGCCATTGCGGTGCTAGTTACAACAGCAGTAGCACGAACGCTGATGCTACGGCTTCACTAGGCATTTTTACCGATTATAATTATAAAAGTAATGGTGTAAAAATAGATGAAGTTATAGCTGGTGGTCCACTTGATAAAGCTGGTTTTAAAATTACACCCGGTACTATTATAGAAGCCATAGATGGAGAAGCTATTAGTGCAGATAAAGACCTGCCACAATTCCTTAACCGCAAAGCTGGCAAAAACGTGCTGCTCACCATCAACGAAAATGGAAAGACAAGAGAACTGGTAGTAAAGCCCATTACATTGGGTGAAGAAAACCAGCTACTCTACAAGCGTTGGGTAAAACGCAATGCCGATGAAGTGGATAAATTGAGCAATGGGCAGTTGGGTTATATTCATATCCCTGGCATGAATGATGGAGCTTACCGCACAGCTTTGGAAGAAGCGATGGGTAAATACGCCGGCCGTAAAGCATTGGTGGTAGATACCCGCAACAATGGCGGTGGCGACCTTGTGGCTGACCTTGCCATGTTTTTAAGTGGCAAGCGATTTATGGAATATAGCAACGACCGTGAAGTTGCAAATTACGAACCCACCTTCCGGTGGAATAAACCAAGCATAAGCCTGGCCAATGAAGGGAACTATAGCGATGGACATTGCTATGCATTTGCCTACCAATATTTAAAACTAGGTAAGCTAGTGGGCATGCCCGTACCTGGCACCTGTACCTTTGCAGGCTGGGAGCAATTGCAAGATGGCCAAACACGCTGGGGCGTACCACCAATGGGTGTTCGTATGATGGATGGTAAATACTTAGAAAACTACCAAACCGAACCTGACATTAAATTGATGAACGAGTACACACAGGTAAACAAGGGCAAAGACCAGCAGCTGGAAGCTGCAGTAGCGGCATTGTTAAAAGAACTTTAGTTAGTTTATAAAAGTGCAGCCAGGTATTGGTTATCGTAGCCGCTGTTGCTATTATAAAGTGGTTTATGTAAGCTTGCAATAGTTTTCAAACTATACAGACATGAAGCAACTAATTTTTTTACTTGTATTTTGTAATATTTATGGTTCATCAAAATCGCAAGACATTAAAAAGATTATTGTGGGCACATGGTTAACAAAGCAATTTGTTGCTCGTGAATATTCAAAAACCGATGAAGTGTGGACTTTTAAGGATTCAAAAACGGGTATTTGGCAGAGGTTGTTGGACGTTTCTAATAATGCCATTACATGTACTTTAGCAAATCCTTTTAAATGGACTTTGCTTCCAAACAAGAAACTAAAAATAACACTTGGAAAAACTACATGTAATTGCAAGGCAAGTGAAAAGAAATTTGAAACGGGTCTGACTGAATTTGTCGATAATCTTAAAGCGGCTTACGAGGGTGAATTTTTTGAATATAAAGTAACAGTCGACAACGACCGAGTAATTTATTTCGACAAATTAAAATTAGATAAGAAAAACTAACCGCCAACATTGTTATTGCCGGCAAGCGTGGCATGACATTGAAACTTCTTTCCTCACTATCCGTAAGAGTTAAGCGAAGCGCTCCTACGGATTTTTTGATAAAGAGGCTATCTCATAATTAAAAAATGACGCTGAGATTTGCTTAAACGACTTTCCTTCTCCGATAGGGATGCGAATAAAAAGAGGCTACCTCGTACTTATGAGACAGCCTCCGGTCTTCTTTCACAGCAATGACTACCATCGGGGACCTTGCGTTTTATGACGAATCACGAAGGCCTTAACAGCAGGTAAGCCAATGGACGTTAGGCGCAACGAATGAAAGCGTCCTTTAACTCGATGTCTTATAAATGAAGATAAAAAAGTGCTACAAAAAAGATGGCTCGATTCCTTGGAACTGTTAAACTGTCAACCCTACAACAGTTCCAACAAATAGAGGATATTATAACTCTACAATTTCACATTCCAGATTCAGACTTCTTAAGGTTCGAGATAGCAAAGTGTTATGCAACAGGAGCCGACCATGGCTCCATAATGCTGCGCCTCCATTGGTGCCCATGCTAACAATAATTGAAGTTTGGTCTATAACGCACACGCCTAGGATTGGTCTTTTGACCAGCCGACCCAGTATAAGAAAACTATAATTTTTCTTACTTTCATTAAATGAAACAACATTATGCCCAAGAGTGACCGCAGTTTTTTACAGCCACAATCCAAGAATGGAAGCATTTATTAAAGAAAGATAAATACAAAAATATTATTGTTGATAAACTTAAGTTTCTTGTAAAAGAAGGTAATGTTATTATCAATGGTTTTGTTATTATGCATAGCCTTTAGTTGGTTAGATTTAAAACACTTTGCCGAAAAAGAAAATTAAAGCAAAAATAATTGGAGCATACTAGGCTTTTAAATAAGAAACGTTCAACAAAATGACAGAACAAGAATTAAACATATTATTAAAGGAACTTTGTCAACAACCACAGGAGCAAGCTTGGTTGAATTTAAGCTAAATAAAGGTAGCATTAATAACGAAGCTATTGGCGAATACATAAGCGCATTAAGCAAAGGGGCTACTATTAGCAATAAACCTTTTGGTTATTTGGTGTGGGGTGTGCAAGATGTTACCCAAAATATTGTAGGTACAAATTTAGAATTTTGTAAAGCTAAACAAGGCAACCAAGATTTAGAATTATGGTTACGTAATTTTTTACATCCAAAAGTTAATTTCCAAATATTTGAGTTTAAGTATGCAGGTGATCTTCCTATTATAATGCTTCGTATTCCAGCAGCTAAAAGTGAGCCAACACATTTTCAAAAGAAAGCCTTCATACGTATTGGCAGCCACAAAACCGATTTAAGAAATCACCCAGAGTTGGTAAGAATTATTTATAATGCACAAGAGGATTGGAGTGCAAAAATTATAGAAAATGCCAGTATTAATGATTTAGATGTTGATGCTATTAAGTTGGCGAAAGTAAAATTTAAAGAAAAAAGTACCAAAGCCATTTTCTATGATGAAATAGATAATTGGGATAACAGCACTTTTTTAGACAAAGCCAAAATAAATATAAATGGCAAAATTACCAATACTGCAATCATTTTATTAGGCAAAGAAGAAGCATCACATTATCTACTGCCAGCCGTTGCCGAAATAACTTGGAAGTTAGAAATGGAAGAAAAAGCGTATGAACATTTTGGCACACCCCTATTGCTCAATACTACTAAAGTGCTGCAAAATATTCGTAACGTTAAATACAAGTTTTTTCCTGACAATGAATTATTGGCAACTACTGTAAACAAATACGATACAAGAACCATTTTAGAAGCATTGCATAATTGTATTGCACACCAAGATTACTCTTTTCATAGCCGTATTATTGTTACCGAAAAAATAGACAAACTAATTTTTTCTAATGCAGGTAGTTTTTACGAAGGCAGCCCTGCCGAATATGCAGGTGGAGAAAAAACACCAGAGCGTTACAGAAACCAATGGCTAGCAAATGCAATGGTAAATTTAGGTATGATAGACCGGTTAGGCTATGGAATTCATACGATGTATGTAGCACAGCGTAACAGGTTTTTTCCATTGCCCGATTATTTACTTTCTGAACCACAAAAAGTGGTACTACAATTATATGGCCATACCATTGATGAAAATTATTCTAAACTTTTAATAGAGCGTAAAGATTTACCATTAAGCCAAGTTGTATTGCTAGATAGTGTACAAAAGAAATTGGCAATTACAGACGATGCAGCCTCAATGCTAAAAAAAGGAAAACTAATTGAGGGGCGTAAACCAAATTTTTATGTTGCAGCTTCGGTAGCAGCAGCCACCAATGAAAAGGCAGCGTACATTAAGAACAAAGCATTTGATAAAACGTATTATAAAACACTCGTAGTTGAGTTTTTAACCAAGTATCTCAAAGCAAGTAGAAATGAAATAGACACACTTTTAATGGATAAGCTTTCCAATATTTTAGACGATACACAGAAGCGAACTAAAATAAGAAACCTCTTATATGAAATGTCAAAAAAAGATAATACAATAGAGAATGAAAGTAAGTCTACTGCAAGTCCAATTTGGGTACTTTCAAGCAGAAATAAGATAGCAAAAGATAAAGATTAAGATAAGGATAAGCTAGAAATTTCAATAAAATCTCTTTAAAATCAATAGTTTACAATTGCATTACAGTACAAAATTAAGATAGAGATTAGATGATATAGGTCTATAGATCAAGCTTTTCCGCACCAGGTATTTGTTTGCTTCCTTTCGCAAAAATCATCCTGCAGCACTGCTTAAAAAATGATTAAAACCTGTAACTAAACTAGGGGCGTTTCTATTTAGCAGCTCCCAAACCCTGGCGGGTCATTTCTCCCCAGCTGTTTTTCTTTCTCAAATAATCTATGTTGCCTTTTAGTGCAGCCCATACCACAAATGGATGAAATATAAAGGGTTCCAGGAGGGCGGTTACTATCAGTTTAAAAACATCTTTCTGTTTGTATTGGTTGTACGTGAGCACCTCCATTAAAATGGCAAAAACAGAATATAAAAAACCGAATAAAAGAATACAGCCTAACAAAGTAAAAAAAGAAGCCCATTGAATTAAACCCAAAAAAGCGAAAATTACAAAAGATGCCAACCCCAAAAACTCAATAATGGGTGCCAAAAATTCGAAGAAAAACCAATAAGGGTAACTCACCATGCCCATGATCCCATATCGTGGGTTAAAGAACATTTTCTTGTGCATGCGCAAGGTTTCAATGGTGCCCCTTGTCCACCGGTTTCTTTGCCTGCCCAGTATGGTATAATTGCCAGGGGCTTCTGTCCAGCATAACGGGTCTGGAATAAAAGTTACACTATAGGCCAAATTATTTTCTTCCATATACCGGCGCATTCTTACAATCAGTTCCATATCCTCACCTACCGTTTTTGTATTGTAGCCGCCGCATTTTAAAACGATGTCTTTATCAAAAGCACCAAAGGCCCCTGAAATGAGCAACAACCCATTCAGCCTGCTCCATGCCATTCTACCCAATAAAAATGCACGGATGTATTCAATGGTTTGCACCCTTGGTACAAAACTTTTAGGCAAATTTATTTCCATCAACTTGCCATTTTCTATTTTGCAGTCATTTGCAATGCGCACCACACCACCGCATGCAATAACCCGTACTTTGGTTTCTTCTAAAAATGGTTTTATCATTTTTAGCAGCGCATCCTGCTCCAGCACACAATCCACATCTACACAAACAATGTATTCGTGCTTTGCTATATTAACCCCCACATTTAAGGCATCTGCCTTGCCACCATTTTCTTTGTCTATTACCACAAGCTTGTGAAAAACCGAGTTGTTGCTTTTATACACACCCCTTACTTTTTTTGTGGGTATTTTTTCATTTATAAACAAATTGGTTTTGTACAGATCATACGCCGTAACCAATCTTTGTAGGGAGTCATCTTTGCTGCCATCGTTAATGATGATGAGCTCCAGTGCATTGTAATGTATGGACAGCATGGACCGCACATTCTCAATAATATTTGCAGCTTCATTGTAAGCAGGTGCAATAATGCTGATGCCCGGAAGCTGATCTGATGCGGCTAGTACCCTAAAATCTGCAAAGCTGTTTTTGCGTTGGTATTTTTTTATTGCTGCCAAAGAATAGAAAGCGATAAAAAAATAACACAGAATCAAAAGCAGGGAATACAACAGTATGCTGTATGTGAAGAGATCAAACAGAAATCGTTGCCAGGTCATGCTGCACGGTTGGTCTTAAGCTGAAGAAATATTGCTTTCCATGGATTTACTTCTGCAAAGTTATGGGTTTGTAAAAATGCTGCGCCAGATGGGTGAAGCGCTGTAATGCAGGTAGCCGCTGCAGATTTTATTTCATCATCTTCATCTTGCAACTGTGTTGTTACAAAAGGTATTTGTGTTTCATCACCGGTTATCATCAAGGCATCTAATACAGCCAGTTTGTATGTTTTGTCTGCAGCAGCATAATGGTTGATGATGGCATCAGCACAGGCTGCATCGGGCATTTTCTTACAATATTTGAGTGCGTATAACTTAACCTGTGGGCTGGCGTTTTGCATGCAATTAATAATGGCTGTATGCATGTTGTTGCAACTGTAATAGGCCGCCAGTTTTAAAGAAAAAATAACCACCGATTCGTTGGAAGACTCCAGCCACGTATTCAGGGGTTCAAAATCAGTTGCAGCCATTTTGTTCAGTTTATTTAACAGCTGAATTTGCTGCCACTGGCTAATGGGCAAGGTACTTACATTTAGAAAACGCAAGCCTAAAAAGCCATAAAAACCTACCAGTGCACACTGTGCTTCATTGCGCACAAGTTCATCGTTGCTGTTGGTGAGTTTAAATATTTTCTTTACATACTTTTCCTGCTCCATTATTGCCAGCTCCTGCACACCCTTGGCTTTAATATGGCCTTTGCTGCTGGTAAGTTTTTTATAAGAATCTGTATCAAGGTTCAACAGCTCATATAACTTTTTCAGATTTTGACCCGATGCGCCTGAAAGATTTATTTTAACCTTTACCAATTCATTTAACAAACAATTTCTGAAAGCGCTTTTTCGTAAAAGCTGCTCCATTTTTTTTGTGGTCACCACATGTATTTCTTCCTCTTCAGAGAATATGGCATCGCTTATTAAACCCGTAATACTTTGCTGCCATATGGTTTTATTGTGCGCTGTTTTTTTCTTATAAATAGACAAACCGGCTATCAGTATAAATAAGAAGACCAGCAGTAAAAGAAATACATACAGTATACTCATAAACGTATAAACGTCTACGTAGCAAAAAAAGCCAACAAATAATGTATGCATCTTAAACATGGAAATACGAATTAAACTTCAACTGCAACAGCCTGGTATCTCTTTACCCTCATAGACAATTCATTTGGGCTAAAGGGCTTTGTTATATAATCATCAGCACCTAACTGAAAAGCCTCCAGCACCACGTTCTCCTGCCCCATGGCCGAAAGGATAATGACAGGTATTTTTTTTCCTGTTTTCTTTTTGGCAGCTTCTATAATTTCAAGGCCAGATGCAAAGGGCATCATGATATCTGTAATGATGAGGTCGGGCGATACAAGGTCAAGTTGCTGCAAAGCTTCCCGCCCATCTGCAGCTAAGATAACCGTGTGGCCATCTTTCTTTAACCGGTGTTCAATTGTTTTCAACATGATTACATCGTCTTCAGCTATTAGTATTGTCATGGGGTTGGGGATTTATATTTATTTAAACAGGCACACCTAACATGGATTTTATTTCCGTTAAATGTATTTGTAATGGGGGTTCAATTTTTTTGTATCCTTCTTTCAGCATTTTGCAGAGCTCTAAAATGCCTTCCGCATTTTCAGCCTTTGCTGTTTCTTCTATTTTTATTAATACCTGTAGCAACTCTTTTGCCTGCAAAATTCCTGCGCTGCTTTTTAATTTATGGGCCATTTTATAGGCTGCCTCAAATTGTTTATCCATACATGCCTGCTCCAGGTTATTCAATTCGCCTGGCGTGTTTTCCAGAAAAATGCCAAGCACATCTGCCAGGTATTCATTGTCGTCCATTTCCTGCAGCAGACTTAAATTAAACAGGTTATCATTTATTGCTGCAGCTACGGGCTCTTCTACATCATAAACCATTTTGTCATCCAGCTGCAGACTAATACGCTGGTACAAATGAGAAAAATTAAAAGGCTTGGAGAGGTAGTCGTTCATGCCAATTTCTATACATTTTGCCTTTTCGTTTTTTAAGGCTGATGCCGTCATGGCAATGATAGGCGTGGAAATATTTAATACCCTTCTTATAAATTTGGTGGCTGCATAGCCATCCATTTCGGGCATTTGCAGATCCATAATAATGAGATCATAATCTGTGCTTTCTTTAAGCAGCGTTACTGCTTCAAGGCCATTGTTTGCAATAACCACCGTACCGCCCGCTCTTTGCAATACCTGCTTTATTACTTTCTGGTTCACTTCATTGTCTTCCGCCACAAGAAACTTCTTGCCTATAAAAAGTGATTGGTAATTCTTTACATCAACCCCTTTAGACTGCGCTATACCTTCCGTTTTACTTACGTTGTATGGCATAGTAAACTGAAAAGTTGTGCCGGAATTAATAACGCTTTCCACAGAGATCGTTCCATCCTGCATTTCCACCAACTGTTTGGTAATCGCTAAACCTAGCCCTGTACCGCCATATTTTCTAGTGGTATTGGTACTTGCCTGCGTAAAACTTTCAAAAATATTATTGATAACATCGGCATCTATACCAATACCTGTATCGGCTATTGAAAAACTCAACAGGGTTTGTTCAGGGGTTTTTTCCTGCACCAAAATGCTGACTTTAATACTGCCGCTGTGCGTAAATTTAATGGCATTGCCTATTAAGTTTACAAGCACCTGGTTAAGTCTGAAAGGGTCACCAACTAAAGTAGCGGGTACATTTTCATTTACATTCAATTCTAAGGCCAAGCTTTTATCATGTATTTGGTGTTGAAAAAGCGCTTTTATGTTTTCCAATACTTCATGGAGATTGAAATCTATTTTCTCAATGGTGAGTTTACCGGCCTGTATTTTAGAAAAATCAAGAATGTCATTTATGATCACCAATAAATTATCTGCAGAGCGTTTTATGGTGGTAGAAAATTCTTTTTGTTCTGTATTCAATTCCGTTTCCAATAACAAATCATTCATGCCCTGAATACCGTTCATAGGGGTTCTTATTTCGTGGCTCATATTTGCCAGAAACTGTTCCTGCAGCTGTTTTGCATCTTCTGCAATTTTTTTTGCTTCAATTAATTGTTGCTGGTATTTTACTCTTTCAGTTATATCTGTAGCAATACCGCTGATGCCATAGATGTTATTTTGGGCATCCATTAATGGAAACTTGGTGTTCAGTATTGTATAAGTGCCCGTTGGTGTTTTTATGACCTCCTCTCTACCCACCGGTTGTTTTGTTCTTAGTATTTCCTCATCAGAATTTTTAAATCTTTGAGTCATTTCTTCGCCTACAAAATCAGCGTTTGTTTTACCAATAATAAATTCATTGGTTACACTAAACTTTTTTCTGAACTCCTTATTTGTGAGCAGGTATTTACCTTCTAAGTCCTTCACATAAATCATAGAAGGGGCATTGTCAAGAATGGATTGTAAAAGCTCCTGTTTTTGAATTAAATCTATCTCGTATTTTTTTACAATAGCTTCCATTTGTTTTCTTTCAGTAATATCTTTTATGATGCACTGAAAGCCCACTGCAGTGTCATTTTCAAAAACCAAAACTGCGGTTTGTTTAACCCATTTGGTAACCCCGCTTTTGGTATTGATGCAAAATTCTAAAAAAGTTTCTTTTATATTTTCTCTTAACTGAGTCCTATATCTTTCCATAACCATTTGCATGGAATCTTCCGTAATAAATTCTGAGATGCGTTTCCCTTTTAGTTCATCTAATGTATAACCTGTAAGCTCAAACCCTTTGTTTGTAGCAAAAGTTATTTTGCCTTCTAAAGATGTTGTGTACATTACAACGCCCGAATTTTCAACGAGGTTACGGTACAAAGCTTCATTAGCAGCCAATTCATCTTTTACGCCACTCAATAATAACGCAGCGTTTTGGCGCTCTTCATCGGTTTTGTTTAATGAACTTGCTATCCACCAAATAAGAACAGAAAAAGTTATTATAGTTGTAGTAGCTCCAAGGGCAGTCCCCAGCTCAGCATCATAAAAGTTTAATTCATTACCCTCTAACCTAAGCCATGATATGATTACAGGAATTACTATAGCAAATGGAAGTAATCTCCTTATTAACACACCGCCTGTATTCTTGTTAAATACTACAGATATAAAACCTGTTTTGTAACGAGCTATAATGATTGCAATGGCTAGTGCACAAAATGTAAGTGCCGTATGTAAAGCCATTGGTGTGTAAACATCAATGCTGTAAAAAGATTTTGATCCATAGATGTAACCAATAATTGCCAGTAAGCTTATCAAAAATGCGATGAGTGAAATGATCTGCGAGAAATTATATTTCCTTTTATTTTTATGATCTACAATTATCAAACTATAACTTACCAGTATAAAACAAATAATTGTATTAGGTGCTACTTTACTTCCTTTCAAATTATTTGTAAAAAGTAATTGGTCAATCTTAAAATCATAGATATGAAGAATGCCAGCCAATAATGAGATTGAAATTATCAAAACTCCAAGGCTGATGACTTTGGCTATATATTTAAGCTGGTCTGAGTTACCTTCTCTAATCAGGTATAAAGAAAGCCCACAAAAAATAAATAATATTGCAGCAAAAGGATTCATTGCTGATGTGTGTGGCAGTATCGTTTTTAATGCCTCATTATCAAATTGCCACCCTAACAATACTACACATGGCAGAAGTATCACTACAGCCAATAAGGCAGAATAAAAGTGGCGAGGATTTAATAGTTTATCAACCATTGTACTTATAAATATTTTTAATATAAATTATTTGAAGTATAGGATGGTATTGGTTCTCCTATAAATAGATTGGCGAAGCACTTGGCATACTTAACCAGGTAGTATAACTCAAAAAGGAGGTAAATTATTGTGTGTAAACCCCATATACAACAACTAAAAAGCCGGTTACACTAAATGTATTTTTGGTATTAGTATGTTTATACAAAAATGGTTGTTATATGTTACAAAAATCTTTGATAACCTATAACCATATTATATTGATAAACATATTTTTTAAAAGCCTATTCCTGCGTCATAAAACCAATATTCACATAGAGGATATTCTTTTTCTTGAAGCTGTTTCTCAGCACTAATTCTGCTTTTCGGGATTTCAGTGTTGCATTGTTATTGAACTGTATAGTGTTCTTTCCATCGTTAGGCGAAATGCCCGTGCCTAATACGAGCATTGCAAAATCTGTATCGTTCAAATACTAACTTGTTTTAAAAAAATAAGATTGAAGGATGCTGTTGGATACCGGCGTTAGAAAAGCATTTAGGTTGAACCAAAATTTTTTCTTTTAAACCCGTCGAATTCGAGCGGTTTACAAAAAAAGCTGAACATAACAGTTTTGTATTAACACCTAAAAAATGGATAGAAACTACCAACGCCGTTGGCATTACCTCCAAAGCTGGGAACTATATTGGCAGTTTTGCACACTCTTTCACAGAGGCTATCTCATAATTAAAAATTGGCGCTGAGATTTGCTTAAACGACTTTCCTTCCCCGATAGGGATCCGAATAAAAAGAGGCTGCCTCGTACTTATGAGACAGCCTCGTTTTATCAGTTAATAATATCATCATACGCAATGTCAGGCTAAAGCCGAGACATTGCTTAGAAGAAATCTCCCAAAAACAAAACAGCAATGCATTGATGCATGATGATGAAACACCCCCGCCCTGTGAGCGCCCCTCCAAGGGAAGTAAAATACAGCGCACCCCAAATATTACTGATACGCCTCAGGTATTTTTCTGCGTTTTGTAGCTTGCTCAAATGCATAGCCCACCTGCAACAATTTATCTTCCATGTATGGCCGAGCAATAAAAGTAATACCTGCTGGTTCACCGTTTTTACGGTAACCCATGGGTACTGTAAGGCAAGGATAATTGGCTGAAGCAGCCTGCCCCGCATTTCTATTGGCGATAGACAAAATCATATCGAGTTGAAACTGTTGCATCGGTTTATCAAAATAACTGATGCCTGCATTGCGCACTTTTAATTTAAGTGCCGTTAAATCTTGAGGGGTTATGGTTGTACTTACAATGCCTGCAAAACGCCCATGCCCATAAGGGATACTTACTAATGAATCTTTATTGTTGAAATTCATTATTTGAGGCACGGTACGGTATTGCAAATTAGGATTGCCATACGCTGTTATGTAAGCCGGCAAGTCGTTTTTCATATCGGCGCTAAGGATGGTACCAAAGCCATCGATGTTTATTTGCTCGGGTTCTATTTCAACCAAAACTCCGCCCTGGGCACTTATTGTTTCTACATTTAATTTATATAACGAATCTCTTAGGTAAGCTTTGTACACACCAAACCTCATTCCTTTTATGCTGCCATTTTTAAAATCGGTTTGGTAGTTTTTATTTTTCGGATTGTTGTTGGAAGCCGGATCCGCTTTGTCGTCGCCCGCCATTGCCGAGAGCATAATGGCATTGTCAGTAATGTTTCTCGTCATGGGGCCGGGCGTATCAAACGTGCTGGAAATAGGAACGATACCGCTGCGGCTGAGCAAGCCTGTTGTAGGTTTTAGTCCCACAACAGAATTAGAGCTGGAAGGCGATAATATGGAGCCCGAAGTTTCGGAACCTACTGCGGCTACTGCATAATTGGCTGCCATAGTAGAGCCGCTGCCGGCGCTGGAACCACCGGTATCAAATATTTTTCTGCCGTAAGGGTTAAGTGTTTGCCCACCCACTGCACTGTAGCCATTGGGGCACTCGAGGCAGAGGTAATTGGCCCACTCACTTAGGTTAGCTTTACCCAATATGATAGCACCTTTTTCCTGCAGCCTGTCTACAATAAAAGCGTTACCCGTTTTGTTGTTTACAAAAACATGCGCACCTGCCGTGGTAGCCATGCCTGCAGTATTAATATTGTCTTTTAGCAAGATGGGCATGCCATAAATGGAATGATCGCCGGCTTTTTTATTGCGGTCTTTTTTGCGGGCCTCAGCCACTGCATTTGTGTTGATGGCAATGATGTTATTGAGGGCTTTGGTTTTATCGTTTTCAAATTTTACAATGCGGAAAAGATACCACTGTGTTAGTTTTTCGTAAGAGAGTTTGCCCGATGCTATATGCGCCTGCAGGGTTGTAATATCTTGCTCGAGAATCAATGGTTTAAGCGCCTCGTAATCCTGCTCAGTAAAGCCTTTTATTTGCGGGGCTATATTTTTCCAGAGCTCATTTTTATCGAGAATTTTTGACTGAATCAATTTGTATCGTAGCCTGGTATTTTCATTCTTTGCATTGCTAGCCAGTTCAACTTTTTCGTCGTATGGCATCCATGCGGGGATGGTTGTTTTTTTTGTAGCGGTGCAGGAGATGGTACAAATAACTAACAGTAAAATTCC
>JANOTH010000291.1:0-2460 GCA_031416275.1 Ferruginibacter sp.
TTAGGTAAGTTTTTAACAACAAAGGTTCCAACTATTTTTTCTGCCTCATCAGCTGTGGTTGTTTCCTGCTCTTTAGCATTGGTATTGGCTACAGCAAATAAATGCAAAGCTGCAGCAAGCGGGGTTTTACTGTTATTGTTATTGGTAAATGCATCTTTCTGTTTTTCGTTTCCGTTGTTGCTAGCTCCAGTTGAGGAAATTTGCTTGCTTCCCAATAATTGGCTTATCAAGCCCTGCAACCTTCTGTTTTCCGCTTCAACACCAGCATAACGATTTTGCAATAAGGATACCTTTTGTTGCAGTTCTTCAATCTTTACCTTTGCCAATTGTAAATCGGCATCACTATTTTTATTGGCTAAGAGTGCCACAATCTCTTCTCTTAAAAGGCTAAGCTCACCTAATTTCTTTTTTGCGTCAATATCATTAGCGGCTGTTGTTGCAAAGTTTAAATTGCTGTTTATATCATTAACCGTATTACTATAAACCCTACTTAAAGAATCTCTTAACTGTTGTGGTATAGCAGCATTAGAAGATACAGATGCCGCGTTTTGATGATAAGTTTTTTTGAAATAAATATTATAGCCAGATACCAATAACATTATGGCAGAGAATACCAGCAATGCCATGGAAGCAAGAAGTAATTTATCGTATTTATTTTCACGCATAGAGCAACTAATAAAATAAGTTGATGCGGAATTTCAAGAGGATATATTAAGATAGAACTTTTAAAAAAATATGAATTTACAACTTTTGTTTAATACTTAGCGGTTACACTTTGGGTAACATAAGCAGAGATCCACCCTACCTGACCATTTTTTACCAAAAAGAAATTCTTCTTTTCCTGTGTTCCTTCAAATTGCCTAACAATGTTTAATAATAAACTTGTACCTGCCATAAGCGCTCTTTGATCAAATACCTTTTGCACACGAGCAACTTCTTGCTCTATTTCTTTTTTATCAATTGTTTTATCTGTCACTGTTTTGGCTACAGCACTTGGTGTGATAGCTGAAAAATTGTTAGCAAGTCTATTGTTCAATGTTACTAGATCATCAAAATTTAGTGGAACCACTGAATTATCAGCTAATTCAGGATAAAGCAAGGTTGCAACAGCCCAGGCAATGCCTCCACTAAAAGCAAAATTATCATTCATATTATATGCACCACTTTCGTTTACTGCATATATTATTTCATTGTTAGGGTCACCTGCCAATACCCTTGCAAGTTGCTTTTTATAATTTACTATACCCTTGTCGTCATCAAGTCTTTTTTCGGCTGCATTACTTACTGTTTTTGTACCCCAATTAAGCATGAAAAGCTTTAGCTCTTTTGTGTTGCCGTTTTTAAAGTAACCACCTTTTGTATTCCCACTTCCAATATCTATTAAAAAAGTATTGTAACGCCTGCTTTCGGGCACAATGCCAAGGTGAGATAGTTTCGCTTCTGTTAATCCATCAATTACAGCTACTTCTCTCTGCGGTTCTTTTACAACAAGTTTAAAAGCATCAGCTAATGCTAGTATATTATCCTGTTTATTTTCTTTTTCTGCCTGCCCTTTTATCCCACTACTAACAACAGTGAATATTCTCGCAGGCGGAATTTTAAACTCACTCCTTGCATAACTGTATAGCCCACTTAGCCCATTTAAGGTGGCAGTAAAAGTTGCTGGTGTAAAAGATATAAAGTCTGTGTTTACAGATGTATCCTTTATGGCTATGAAAGACCCTGTAACAGAAGCATTTTTACCCATTTTAATAATGCTTAATTTTACTCCTTTCGAACCAACATCTATTCCCGCATATAAATCATCCTCTTTGTAGCTTGTAGCAATAAAGTTTTGAGAAAATGATTGTGCGCTTGTTATAATAAAAATGAGAAGGAATAAGGAATGTTTAGGAAACATCATTTGCGTGTTTTACATATAAAATTACACTAATTAACCACCGTTAGGCTTACAGTAGATAAATTGTGTAAAAGTGCGGCTGGGAAATACAGCAGTATTTTTGTTTTAATGTTTACAATTTCTATAGCAAGGCTCTTTCACCTCAACAAAAAGTAAAACTGGCTTTTTTATAAATTCTCCGTTTAAATTAAATTGCTTGCATATTTGATGCATTAGCAATGCGGCTAGCAATTATATTTAAAGTACCACAAAAGATGGGGAGTGAAACTTTGTTTATGAACTACTGTTTTAAAATTAAATAGCTATAAGGCTGCAAACTTATACTGGTGTTAAGATTTACTGTTCCACCATCTAATGCATTCACCCAAGTTGAATTTGTAAAAGCTGCCGGCAGTGTATAATTTATAATGCTGTTTCGTACGTTTACAATTACGAAAACTTTTTCTCCCCCAAGTTCCTTTGTAAAAGCACAAATATTTTGATTGTTGTAGGTTGTGAGCACCCCCCTTCGTACCGCAGCACTTGCATTTCTAAAAGCAATTACTTTTTTATATTCGGCA
>JANOTH010000292.1:0-4770 GCA_031416275.1 Ferruginibacter sp.
TTGCTAATAAGCAAACTCCTAATCTTCCCACTTTAAAGCGCCTTTTTTAAATATGTAAATAAAGCCTGCAAGAAATGAACCTACAAACATAATTACCGCTAAAAAAGTATTCCAACCCATTGCAGGATCTTTGGCAAAATCTCTAAAATTAACTGCATAAGGGTAAAAGAAAATAACTTCTACATCAAACAAAACAAACAAAATAGCAATTAAGAAATACTTAATAGCCATTGGTTGGCGGGCGTTTCCTTTTATTTCAATACCGCTTTCAAAATTTACCAATTTATCTGTTCCTAGTCTTTTCGGGCCAAACTTAGCAGATGCAATAATCATAGTTGCGACAAAACCAACTGCAAAAATTATTTGCAGCAGTATAGGCAAATAATTTATTGTACCATTTTCAACTATTCTTAGAAAAAAAAACTCCATAATTATTAATCTTAAAGTAAGCAAATTTAAGCCAGCGAGTGCAATTTACCATACCCATTGCGAAATTATATACACGAAAAAGTTCCGGAGATTAAACCGGAACTTTTCTATTAATTCTTCTTCTTAACTATTACTTTTTTTTTTGCGTTGCAGGCTTGGGTTTAGCAGCTGTGGCCGTAGGCTTAGTAGGAGCCGTTACCTTTGCATTTGGATCATTTTTAGAAACAAAGTCTTTGTTCTTTATTGATTGTGCATCTGTAGGATCTAATGCCAGTGCTTTGTCTGCATATAAAATTGCTGCGGCCTGATCTCTCTTTATATTATAAGAATATTGCATCATAAAGGTGTAAGCACCCACTAATTGATCCTTAATTTTACTTTTATCAGCAGCTTTTTCACCAATCTCAATGGCTTTCAAATAAGAATTTAAAGCCAACCCTGTAGCAAGCGTGGTGTCAATTCCCGCATTTGCTTTTGCTATCATGTAATAACCAAAAATATCTTCAGGATATTTAATAGTGTATTTAGTGAAAACATTCACAGAAGAATCAAACATACCGGCACGGAAATAATCATATCCTGCATTGTACAAATCTACATTACTGTAATTCTTTTTTACAGAAAGGACTTGGTTAAACCATTTTGCAGACTCACCAAAGTTTTTTTGCGTTCTGTAAGCCGTTGCCAATGTTTTTAAATATGTAACCCTGTTTGCTTCAATGCTATCTAATGCCACTGCTTTTTCTACATAAGAAGCAGCCTCTGCTTCATTACCAGGAAACTTAAGTAAGATCATGGCATAAGATGAATAATCTCCTGCGCCAACTTTACTTAAAGTTTGCTTCTTAAAATATTCCTCATAGCTAGCTTTTGCATTTAGAGAATCACCAAGTCTATTGTAAGCCAATGCCTTTACTCCATATAAATTAGGATAAACCGAAGTACCGCCTGCACTTATACATTCTGATGCCTTTGCAACTGCTTCATTGAATAAACCTTGTGCGTATTGCATACTCGCTCTGTAATAACAAGCCTTAGGATCATCATCTGAGTTTGTTAACCACTTTTCTAAAAACTGCGCACTTTTCGGTACGTCTGTTTCGTAATAATAATTGAATAAAGTATTGTATACAGGAGCATAACTCATATCTTTTGCAATGGCATCATTGTAGAAACCAACATACAAATTCTCTTGCATTCTGCCTTGAGATTGGTATAAACGTCCTTTACGGTAAATGGCCCTTGCATAATTTGGGTTTAAACGCAGCGCTGCATCGTAAGATTGTATTGCACCACCACCATCGCTGTTTTTTCTATACGCATCACCAAGATTAGCCCATACTTCAGGATCCTTAAAACCCTTAATTGCAGTAGCTTGTTTTAATTTGTCGATCGCATAATTAGCATCACCGTTTTTTATTTCAGGGTCACTGTTAGGTGCACCTATTGCATTTAATACATCAATTCTTTTACCACCACTTAGTGATATAGCAGTCTCAAATCTGTTACGTGCATCAGCTGTTTTGCCCTCAAGTAATTCAACATGCCCCATACCTGCCAATATTAAAGGGCTGTTTGGTGTAGCTGATAATTTTTGCTGATAAAAGGCTTTTGCACCAGCTAAATCTTCTAGTCCAATCATTGACTGACCTAAATAATAAGCAGCTGTTTCATCGGCCGGATTTGCTGTAGACAATTTTTGAAAAATATCTTTTGCACTTTTATATCTTTCATAATACAAAAACTTTTTTCCTTCATCAATACTTTGTGCAAAAACAGATCCTGCAAAAAGTAAAGTAACCATTGCTAATAAAAGTGTTTTCATGTTTCTCATTTTCTTTTTTTATTTACAAGTACAATTTTAAATTATTTGTTTCATTATTAAATGTTACAATTCTAATTTCCGGGAAGTTTATCATTTAAATTAACTGTTCTTAGGTCGAATAACATTGATGGACCTAAGTAAGCTCTTCTAAAAATTAACTGTCCTCTTTCGTATTTTAAAAATGAAACAAACCCTGAACCTAAACCTGTGTAATTTTCTTTGACCGCATAATACAAACCGCGTACCAAAGGGTATCTTCTGTTAAGTATGCTTTCCTGCGATGGTAAAACATAGGGTGTATTAACACAAACATCACATTTTAAGTACGCAATTTTTACATTCCTTAACATGGCAACCTGCGCTGTATCTTCAGGATTTCCTATTCTGTTTATCCCTACAAACCCTATGGCATTCTCGTGGGTTGCTACATAGTTTAAAACTTCATCGCTGTTTTTTACAGCCCTCACTACAGATGTATCAAACGTTTTTCCTTTGAGCACTGAATCTTCAATAAACCTTACTGTGCTTGTTTTATTTAATCCATCAAATACGATTGTTTGTGTTCTGTTTATTTTGCCTGTAAGCTGCTCTTGCAAGCGCTTAAGCGAAAATAATGTGTCTATGCTGTTTTTATTTACGACAATAGCAATTGCATCGGATGCGAGTTCGTTCCAGCCAGGATTAAATAAAAGTTTTTGGGTCATTACTTTCTCCTCATTAGGAGTAAGGCCTCGGGTAACGATGATCATCCTGTTTAAAGTATCATTAAAAAAATCCTTTAAACAGTCTGCTTCTGTTTTATAGGTTGCATTAATTTTTGTACCAGGAAAAGAAGCTTCATACATAGCGATTTGCTCTTTCATTACAGGAGCAAAAGATTCATCTACACTTATATTAATATTCCCTTTTAAAGGTGTATCAGTGGGGCCGTCTGTTGTTTTCTGCTCATTGCATGCAGTAAAAAAAACAAGCGAAACAAGTAAAGAAAATCCGATATAAAAAAATTGCTTTGTCTTCATGTTAACTCTCCCTAAAATAATTTTTTTTATACCCTCTGTAAATTCTAAAAAAGCCGTAAATAAAACAGATGATGGAAAACAATTTGATCATTGCAGGATCATACTTATTAATGAAAGGTGCTGTTTTTGTGGTTGGAAATAAAAAAACCAATCCTGCACAAATGAGAAACAGCCCCATTACATAATTTGTAATACTCTTCATACGGACAAGTCCTTTATCCCTTTCACTTAATTCTTCCCTGTCAAATTCTTCAAGCGCCATAACGTGTTTTATTTGCGGCAATTTACTAATAAATGAGTAACGATTTATTCAGTGGCAATAAAGTTAACCGGGATGGTAAAATAAACAGAAACATTTTCGCCTTTGGTTTTACCTGGTATCCATTGGGGCATTTTCTTAAGCACTCTAATTACCTCATTATTAAAGGCCATACCCCCATCCTGTACCGTTTCAAATCCTTTTAAGTTACCGTCGTAGCCTACGATGAACCTGATTCTCACTTTTATATTTTGTCCTTCTTCCAAATCTTGTGGGTTTTTCAGGTTTTTTTCAAGAAATTTTCTAAGCGCTTGCATACCACCGGGGTAATCGGGCATAACTTCCGCAAAATTGTTGGGAGTTACTTTATCAATCACGAGCTTTGAAATTTCCGCAACTCCCCCTGCAGGTGGTGCGTCAGGTATTTTTGGAGTTACAATCAAAGTTTCTCCGGGCTTACCAACTACATCCACATTATTGATAGCTACATTATCTTTTAGATTCTCAATAGGTGCCGCAAGATTATCTTTTGTTATTTCAATGTTGTTTGTAAATTTTTGTGCGGCTTGTAGCACTTTAGAAGCGGCAGGTTTTTGAGGCGCTGCTTTTTCCTTTGGCTTTTCTGGAATGGGATCAGGTGCTACTGGTGGTGGATTCGAAATAAAAATATCACAAACGCTCAATGTTTCTATAACTTTTTCCTTTTGATTTATAAAACTAAACAGCATCAAAAGAGCTGCTGCTGTAAAAGTCAGTCCCAAAGCCTTGTACAGCCTATCGTTGTAAAATTTTCGCAGGGAGTAAGCGCCGTAGGATTTGTTGCGGTTGTCAAAAATAATATCCAGTACATCGGCATTTAAAATTGCATCTGCTTTCATAATAATTTGTTTTAGAAAATGATGATAAATAATTTTAAAAACGGCCGTTTTCAATTAGATGAGGATTTGATAAGATTCCATAACAGTTAAGTTGGGAAAAGATGAAAAAAGATAAAAAGATGAAAAGCGGCAGGATAGAAGTGTAAAGCCCGGTGAAGGTTTGTGCGCACGCCTTGTGCCGTACTTGCAACGGATAGCCTGGACAAAAGATGATGTACAACAAATAATAACCGCCCAAAACCTTACCACCAACAATTGAATTTTCCCGTTTGTAAAAACAAGCAATGCCCTTCGCTATTGATAATTATATTTGCGCATGAAGATTTTAATGGTTTGCCTGGGCAATATTTGTAGAAGCCC
>JANOTH010000293.1:0-29478 GCA_031416275.1 Ferruginibacter sp.
CATTAGAAGAAAAATATGGGGCACACAATTATCATCCATTACCCGTTGTATTAAATAAAGGAAAAGGCGTGCACGTTTGGGATGTAGATGATAAAAAATATTACGACTTTCTCAGCGGTTATTCTGCTGTAAACCAGGGGCATTGCCACCCAAAAATTATTGCAGCACTTACGGAACAGGCGCAGACACTCACGCTCACGTCAAGAGCATTTCATAATAATCTGTTAGGTGAGTACGAAGAATTCATCACGGGGTATTTTGGTTATGATAAAGTTTTACCAATGAACACCGGAGTAGAAGGTGGCGAAACTGCTATTAAATTGGCAAGACGATGGGGTTATACAGTAAAAGGAATTGAACCAAACAAAGCAAAAATTGTTTTTGCAGCAGGCAACTTTTGGGGCAGAACATTGGCGGCTATCTCTTCTTCAACCGACCCTAGTAGTTACACAAACTTTGGTCCTTTTATGCCGGGTTTTGAGATGGTACCATACAACGATCTTTCAGCACTTGAAGAAGCTGTTCAGGATGGAAATGTAGCCGCATTTATGTTTGAACCGATACAAGGAGAAGCAGGCGTTTTAGTGCCAGATGAAGGTTACATAACAGGAATAAGAAAATTATGCGATGAATACAATGTATTGATGATTGCAGATGAAATACAAACAGGTTTATGTCGCACAGGTAAAATGCTTGCATGCGATCATGAAAATGTTCGACCAGATATTTTAATATTAGGTAAAGCGCTAAGTGGTGGCACATTACCCATCAGTGCAGTGTTATGTGACGATGATATAATGATGACAATAAAACCCGGTGAACATGGCAGTACCTATGGCGGTAATCCGCTAGCGTGCGCAGTTGCAATAGCATCGTTAAAAGTTTTAAAAGATGAAAAGATGGCTGAGAATGCAGCAGCAATGGGCGAAATATTCCGGTCAGCTTTGTACAATATTCAATCGCCTTTCATAAAAATAATAAGAGGCAAGGGTTTATTAAACGCCATTGTAATTGAACACCAAAATAAAGATGCAGCGTGGGATCTTTGTATGGAAATGAAACAAAACGGCATGCTTGCAAAGCCTACACATGGAGATAAAATTAGGTTTGCACCACCATTGTTGATTAACAGAGAAGAAGTTGCAGATGCCGTAAATATCATTCACAAAAGCCTTCATATATTAGCATAATGGATACACATCTTCACCATACCGATCACAAAGAACAACACATGCGCAGCTCCGATTTTTTGCGTGATGTGGTAATAGGTATGAGTGATGGACTCACTGTACCTTTTGCATTGGCGGCGGGTTTGAGTGGCGCAGTTGATAAAAGCAGTATCATCGTAATTGCGGGTATTGCAGAAATAGCAGCTGGCAGTATCGCTATGGGTTTAGGGGGTTATTTATCAGGCAAAACAGAACAGGATCATTATAAAAATGAAGAGAAAAGAGAGCATAATGAAGTAGAAACGCTAAGACATATTGAAATAGAAGAAACGAAAGAATTTTTTGCCAATATTGGGCTTAGCAAAGAAATTCAGGAGCAGGCAACAGAAGAAATTGCAAGAGACAAAGACCGTTGGGTAGAGTTTATGATGAAGTACGAACTCGGGCTGGATAAGCCTGACCCTAAACGTGCCACCAAGTCAGCATTAAACATTGGTATCTCTTACATCATCGGCGGCATCATTCCACTCAGTCCATATTTTTTTATAGCCGACTCAAAAGAGGCATTGCAATATTCTGTGGTTGCCACACTCATTTGCTTGTTTATTTTTGGCTTCTTTAAAAGTAAAATGACAGGCGTTAATCCTCTTTGGGGTGCAATACGAGTAACGCTCATTGGTGCCATTGCCGCCGCAGCTGCATTTGGTATTGCAAGTTTGTTTGAGCATTAATTTAATATTTTAGGGCTGTAAATATTTGTTGAATCATGAACATTTATACCCTCTATTCGCTGCAAGTCCGCACTCGTTGCTCGCTTACGGGCTTTGCGCTACTATCGGGCAGCCTTCCAGCAGTTAGCTCTCTTTTAAACTTTTGTTATGCCGTGTAATCAAACCAATGCGTCAGTTTTCTTTTTTATGAAGATGGAAAATAGTCACAATAATTATTTACCATTACGTACACTCGTGCAGAAATATTGAGGTATAAGCCCAAAAAGCGTTTAAATTGAAATAGGACAATGTGGTCAAAAATAGTTGTTAAAATCTTTTGAAACATAATATGGTAAAGGCTTTCAATGAAGTAAATTGAAAGCCTTTTCAATTTCTTTATTATGACAAAAAAAATCTTGTTGGGGTTGCAGCAGTTTTGATGTGATTAAATGGGGTATGCAATTAGGAAAACAACGTTTTAAATGCAAACAATGTGGACTTCTTTTTCAATGGGATAACGACGCTGTAAAAGATTCAAACCGTTTTATTTGGTTTAAAAAATGGGTTATGGAGCGTCAGGTTTATCGTTACCTAGTTCGTGATAGTGGTATGTCGTCACCTACTTTGCAGAGACTTTTTAAGCGGTTCCTTTCGCAAGCTCCAGAGGTACCTATTAAACTCAAACACAAAACTCATCTACTTATTGATGGCTCATATTTCCCTAATGGTCTTTGCCTGATCCTTTATTATGATCACGATATTAGATATGTTCAACTTTACAGAAATACAAACGAAGAAAAATTTAAAGAGATTTATGAGGATTTGTTGAACTTAAAAAAAATGGGTGTAAACGTTTATAGTGTAACCTGTGATGGACATAGAGCCATACAAAAGGCTATAAGAAAAGCATACCCTCAAGCATTATTACAAAGATGTCTTGTACATATAAAACGACAAGTTAAAAACTATCTCAGCTCAAGGCCACAAACGATTCAAGGGATAGAACTTTTAAAGATTTCTAATCAAATTACTGCGATAAAAACACAAGAGCAATGCGGTCTTTGGTTGCTTAAATTTAAGTACTGGTGTGATGAGCATGAGCAATATGCAAAGCAGAAATCATTTAATGAAGAAAGCAACAGATATTGGTACACGCACAAAAATCTCCATGCAGCTTACACCCTTATTTTAAAGGCTATTCCGGATATGTTTCACTTCTTAAACGATCCTCAAATCCCTTACACAACAAATAGACTAGAAAATTATTTTGGACACCTTAAAGAGAAACTTACCTTACACAGAGGGCTAAGATTAATGGCAAAAAGAGAATTTATTAAATGGTATCTGCATTTTAAAAACAATCCCTAATAGGTTTTTTTGCCATAGAGCTATCCGATAAAAAGAAAGGGAACCAACTTAAAGTGATGGTTCCCTTTTTATCGTTTAGCATCAGCCGTATTGCTCACAGGTTGCTCCTCAGCAGAGCCTGCTACTCTTCAGGCGATAAATCAAAATTGAAACTTGATTTTGGTAAAATCACCAACTATTTTTGGCCACATTACCTCAATAAAATATTCTTTATTGCTCTCTATCGCTGATTTAAGGCCCAATGGACCATGCAACATTACATTAATAAACAGCTTTCACGTTTATCGAGTTAAAATACATGCAAAACCTGCTAAAACAAAATTCACAAAAAAAGCACGCCAATAATGACGTGCCTTTTACTCAAATTATTAAAGTGATTATGCGTTCTTATCAGAACGGCTAAGTGCATATATAACTAAACCGAAACCGATTTTGTTGATAGCATCACCAATGTTGTAAACGATATCCATAGCTGCTTTTGCTGCTTCTCTATCTTGTACCATCTCAATCCCAAACAATCCGCCTTTAGTACCAAGTATGTATCCTAATGGATAAATAGCCCAACCTACTAATACGAACCATCCCAATGTTTTTACTGCGCTTGCAACAGCTGGTGACGATGCATTTGCAAGTTTTGCAACATCTCCAAACCATACAAGATAAACAATATAGAAATATGCTGCACCGCTTATTGCACCCCATACCCAACTTACTGTTTCTTCAGGGTGAATAGCTTCACCAATATAACCTGTTACCAACATTACAACAGAAGCGAAAATCAACTTCCAAAGTAAACCAACTTTTGCACCCACTTTCTTTGTGATAAGATAAAACTCTACGCACATAAGTGGAACAGTTAATAACCAGTCAACATAACGGAAGAATGTTGGAGAATCTCCGGTATCCAAATTGTAACCTCTCATGTAGTAGTAATGCACCGCTGCAATAAAAGTAATTAAACCTGAAACTAAAACAGAGGTACGCCACTGTGGAGCAGTGCTACTTGTTTCCATAAAAAAGAATACGGCAGCGGCCATCATAGCCATTGTACCTACAAAGAATGTAAACGCTACATAATTGTCTGTAGCAATTGCCTTGATCTCTAGCAAAATTTGTAACATAAGTGTTTGGTTTTAATTGTTAAGTTTTGAATAAATAAACGAACGTTAGTTTCTGAGATAAAATTACTACTTTCACATTCTAATAACATATTTTTTAAAAAGTTTTTTTCGGAAAAAAGGCAACATTTTTATAACTAACTAATAACGAGTTACTTATTAAGGTAAATAAAAATAATTTTCCCAATTCTGAAAATGATCCACTAATTATAAAACGAGTTAAATGAAAGTTTTATCTACCACTATATTAAAAACAGAAGCAATTTTATTATTAGTGGGTTGTTTGTTTTTAGGCATACATTATTATGTTACACCGATTGATCCAAAAACCCAAATGATTGCCTTATTAGCATTGGTTTTTTTAGTAGGTGTACCACATGGCGCACTCGATTTTTTGGTAGATGAACAAAACAAAGTTGCTCTGCAGCAAAAATTTTCAATCAAAAAATTCGTGTCATTATATCTTTTTAGACTTTTTGCATTCGCCTTAGTTTGGATCTTTCCTTGGGTGGCATTTTCCATATTTATGGTATTTTCTATTTACCATTTTGGCGAAACTGATATGGCGGGTATGCTAAAAACAAAAAAAAGAGCAGCGATCTTATATTTTGCTTACGGATCATTTATACTTGGAGTACTGCTTTTAGTCCATTTGCCACAAATAAAAGATACGCTACCAGTCATTAAAGAATTTGTTGAAAGAAGTGACCTATATGCCTTGGTTGAAGCCAATCGCTTTCTAATCATTATGGCTTTGGGTTTTATATTTACCGTAGCCATTGTGTATCAAAAATCTATTGATAATATTGTTGTTACACTACCTCAGCTTATACGCTTCATTATATTACTTACCATAATTACTTTATTACCGTTGTTAATGGCATTTGCCTTCTATTTTGCCTTGTGGCATTCTATTCTTTCAGTTAGAAATATATTTAGCTATTTTAAATCATTTAACAACGAAAAAAAGTTTGCAATCATTTGCAACAAAAGCATTCTTTTTAGTGTTTTAGCTTTAGGTGGAATGGTTTTATTGTACTTTATTTTAAACTATTTTCTACCTAATATGAATATGCTATTCGCATTATTAATTATTTTATCGGTACTAACCTTACCTCACTTACAAGTAATGCATAGAATGTATCAAAATTCAAATAGCGAAAACGAGCGTCTTCCTGCGTTTAGCAATTCCTGATTTTTTATAAAACCCATTTTATATCGCCGGAATTAAATTGTCTTTCCATCGAATCAAATGTTACTAGTTCTCCATTTGCGTTTACCTCTTTAATGCGGGTGCTAAATATTATGTTGTCTTTCTTCAGTTTTACTATTTCACCCTTCTTAAAAAGGTTATCATTATAGTATTTGAAGTAAACATCTCTTGACGTATCGATAACCCCTTCTATATTATTAACCAATTGTACGTGAAGCTTTTTTGCAAGTATTATCGGATCAAACAACTTATTGCAAATATTTGAAAGTGATGTTGCCTGCAGGTTTGAAACATCGAAACCTACTTGGTTTACGTTAATTCCAATTCCAACAACAGACCAAGTCCACTCTTTTCCGCTCATGATATTCTCAATTAATATTCCCCCTGCCTTTCTGTCATTAAATAAAATATCGTTTGGCCACTTTAAAAAAGTTCCTTCACCGGCAAACTCAGCGAAAAATTGATGGCATGTACTTGCAACCACCGCCATAAAAAAAAACATGTTGCTCTTAAAAAGCCTGCCTGGCTTAAACACTATTGTCATTATAATATTTTCTCCTTTATTGCTAACCCACTTATTATCACGCTGCCCTTTACCGCCCCATTGGTCTTTAGCAAACCATGCCTGACCATGCACAGCCAAACCTGCATGTACCTTTGCCATGGCATAGTTGTTGGTACTTTCAACGTCATCTAAAATGGTAAATAATTCACTGTGACTCATTAATATGGCGGATAGGTAAAAAAGAAATTGTAATTTTGTTAATAACCGCAAGCTACTATTTTAGTGCTGTAGAACATGCATAAGGCGTGTATTCATTCAACAAAAAGAAGAAAATTTGAACAATAATTTAAGTGTGTTGGAAACACGCAAAAAAAGTACAGTTACGAGGCTTACAAAGAGTAGCAAAATAATTAAAACAATTGTCAACGCCATACATGAAAAAAAAGGCGAAAACGTCATTAGCCTAGACCTACGTAAAATCCCCGAAGCGGTAGCAGATTTTTTTATAATATGCGAAGCTAATAACCCCTCCCTCTTAAAAGCAATTGCAGATGAGATTGAGCATGAAGTTAAAGAGCGCTGTGGCGAAAGTGCTTATAAACATGAAGGCAGGCAAGCTCAACAATGGATTTTAATTGATTATGTAAATGTGGTAGTTCATGTTATGTTACCTGAGCCACGCAAGTTTTATCAGTTAGAGGAGATGTGGAGCGATGCTGTATCAACTGAACACAAAGAAAAATAAAATTATAAAAGCAATATAAGAGCGTTAAGCAAAATGGCACAACAAAATAATATTCAACCGAGTAACAAAAAAATCCCAGGTTCCGATAAAATTCCCGGTCTTAATACTGACCCAAGCAAAAAACCAAAATTCAATCTATATTGGCTTTGGGGTGCAATTTTATTGGCGCTTATATTATGGAACGTTTTTAGAACAGTTGCCACAGCGGGTATAGAAGTAAACCAGGTTTACCTTACACAACTACTTAAGCAAGGCGATGTTGTTGAAGACTTACAACTTGACAAACAGAAGACAGGTCTTATTGTTGTTAGAAATAGAGACATTGCCCGTATGTTTTTAAATAAAGACAGCGTTAAAGCAAAACCAAGCTTTTATAAGACATTTTTAAGCGAACAGGATTACGCCATGTTGCTTAAAACGGCTGCGCCTCAGGTTTATTTTAATATTGCAAAAGATGAAATTTTTGCAAAACAATTAGAAGATTTTTACAAAGAAAACCCGACGGTAAAAAGAATTTTACCAAATTATAGTGAAGAGGGTGAAGTACTCGGAGACTTGTTGAGAACATTGGTACCAATACTTTTATTCGGATTATTATTTGTGATGATGATGCGTAAAATGGGTGGTGCATCGAGTGGTGGTGGTCCGGGTGGTATTTTCAGCATTGGAAAATCTAAGGCAACTTTATTTGACAAGGGTACAAGAGTAAATATAAATTTTGGAGATGTTGCCGGGCTTGATGAGGCAAAGGTAGAGGTGATGGAAATTGTTGACTTCTTAAAAAACCCGAAAAAATATACGGCTCTGGGAGGTAAAATACCGAAAGGAGCACTTCTCGTTGGCCCTCCGGGAACAGGTAAAACATTGCTTGCAAAAGCAGTGGCAGGAGAAGCACAAGTACCATTCTTTAGCCTTAGTGGATCTGACTTTGTAGAGATGTTTGTAGGTGTTGGTGCAAGCCGTGTAAGAGATTTATTTAAGCAGGCTCGTGAAAAAGCACCTTGTATTATTTTTATAGACGAAATAGACGCTATTGGCCGTGCAAGAGGCAAGAATGCCATGATGAGCAACGATGAAAGAGAAAATACGCTCAATCAATTATTGGTTGAAATGGATGGTTTTGGAACTGATTTAGGAATCATCATTCTTGCTGCTACCAACAGACCAGATGTGTTGGACACTGCATTACTAAGACCGGGACGTTTTGACCGTCAGATTTCCATAGACAGGCCTGACTTGGTTGGAAGAGAAGCGATTTTTAAAGTTCACCTTGGCCCAATCAAAATATCTCAGACACTTGATATTCACAAATTAGCTGAACAAACACCCGGTTTTGCGGGTGCAGATATTGCAAACGTTTGTAACGAAGCAGCTTTAATTGCTGCAAGAAAAAATAAGGAAAGTGTTGACATGAGCGATTTTCAGGATGCTATTGACAGGGTAATTGGTGGGCTTGAAAAGAGGAACAAACTAATATCACCGGAGGAAAAAGAAATTATTGCTTACCATGAGGCAGGTCATGCAATTTGTGGTTGGTATTTGGAACATGCCTATCCTTTGTTAAAAGTAACTATTGTACCGAGAGGAACTGCAGCTTTAGGGTATGCGCAATACACACCCAAAGAACAATACTTGTACAATACTGACCAGTTAATGGACCAAATTTGTATGACGCTTGGTGGCCGTGCGGCTGAAGATATTTTCTTTGGTAAAATAAGTACAGGTGCAAGCAACGATTTACAACAGATTACCAAAATTGCTTATAGCATGGTAACCATGTATGGCATGAACGACAAAGTTGGTAATGTAAGTTATTACGATCCATCGCAGGAGAATATGTTTACAAAACCTTATAGTGAAGAGACAGGTAAAATGATTGATACAGAAGTAAGGGGCTTAATTGAAAGTGCATATGTGAAAACAAAAGCCTTGTTAAGTGAAAAGAAAGGAGACGTTGAAAAACTTGCGAAAGAATTATTAGTAAAGGAAGTTTTATTTAAAAGTGATGTAGAAACATTGATAGGCAAAAGACCATTTGAAGAAAAAAAGCTTTTGGATATAGAGCCAGAAAATGTGGTAGCAGTAGAACCTGACACTGTATTTCCAGAAGAATTAAAAAACCCACCTGCTATTTAAAAAATAACAATGGCAACATCTTTAGCGAAAGAAAACATTCTTAAACGAATTAGGGAGGCACTGATTAATCCAGTGCCTTTGCCTTTTCCACAAAGTGAGGGTAGTGATTCAGTTTATGTAAAAAGTGTAGAGGAGCCTTTGATAGTTTTTGCCGAAGAATTTACAAAACTGCAAGGCAAATTTGCATTTTGTATCAACGAAGGTGATTTTAATTCGCAGTTACAGGAATTAATTTTACAAAGAAAATGGAGCAAAGTCTATTGCGTTGAAGACGAATTACAGCAAAAACTACAGCAATTAAATATTGATAATTATGTAGATCTTCCTTCTTGTGAGGTAGGTGTAACCTCCTGCGAATACTTAGTTGCACGAACTGGCACAATTGTAATGAGTACCGCACAACAGAGTGGCCGTACAGCAAGCGTATATGCACCTGTTCACATATGCGTAGCATATACAAACCAATTGGTAAACGATGTAAAAGATGCACTACAATTTATGAAAGAAAAGTATGGCGCTAATTTTCCTTCATTTACAACTTTTGCAAGCGGGCCAAGCCGTACCGCAGACATAGAGAAAACACTTGTTACAGGCGTGCATGGACCTAAAGAAGTATTTTGTTTTTTAATTGAAAGTAAATAAAACCGCATCATGAGCACTACAACTTCATATAAAATTTTTGTTTACGGTTCTCTTCGCAGTGGCTTTAGAAACCCTGCTTACGAGTACCTAACACGCTATTTCACTTATAGCGGCGAAGCATTGGTAAAAGGAAAATTTTTTGATGCAGGCTCACACCCTGTAGCGCTGCCTACCAACGAAGAGCATTTTATATTAGGTGAATTGTATAACATGATAAGCGAAGATGAATTTTCGTGGGCTTTTGAACAGCTGGATGACTACGAAGGATTAAATGTTGAAGCCGGCGACACGCCACTATATAAAAGAAGTTTGGTAGATGTATATCAAAATGGAGAAAACCACATTGCCTGGATTTATTGGTACAACAAAAGCACAGAGGGAATGCCTGAAATTGAAACAGGTGATGTAATGCGCTATCTTCAACAAAAGAACCAACCCTAAAATTGTGAATGGTAGCTGCAAAAAATATATACTTTCTTTCTGACTTTCATTTAGGTGCTCCAAATGCTGCCGAAAGTCTTTTGCGTGAAAAAAAAATAATTCGTTTTTTAAATGAAATAAAATTAAAGGCTGCAACTGTATTTATTGTTGGTGATTTGTTTGATTTTTGGTTTGAGTACAAGAACGTTGTACCAAAAGGTTATGTAAGGATCTTAGGGAAAATTGCAGAACTTACTGATGCAGGTATTGATGTTCATTTCTTTGTAGGCAACCACGATATGTGGATGAAAGATTATTTTCAAAAAGAACTAAATACAAAAGTTTATTTTGATCCGCAAGAATTTACTTTCTCAGGTAAGAAATTTTTAATTGGTCATGGCGATGGCTTAGGGCCGGGAGACAAAGGTTATAAGTTTATTAAAAAAATATTTCGGAGCAAGTTTAGTCAATTTATTTTCGGTGCTTTACCTCCTAGTATTGGTATAGGACTGGCAGATTATTTTAGCAGAAAAAGCAGAGCCAAAACAGGCAAAACGGATGAAGTGTTTTTAGGCGAAGAAAAAGAGTGGTTAGTAATTTATTGCAGAGACGTACTTCAAAAAGAATATTACGACTACTTTATTTTTGGGCATCGGCACTTGCCCCTGGATATTTCTTTAAATGAAAATAGCAGGTATATTAATCTTGGTGATTGGATAAAATATTTTACTTACGCAGTTTTCGACGGGGAAAATTTAACGCTCGAATATTATAAAAATTAGTATTGCTAAACATTAAAAACACATACTTAGTTTTTTTCTTAATCGTGCTTTGCTTTAAAACAAATGCACAACAAATATCCATTGTAGATTCTACAAACGTGCAGGGTATAAAAAGCGACAGCACTTTTAAATTCTATAAAACAATACCAGGTTTTTACAGTTACTTAGATGTAGATGTATTGGGGAATATATATTTGATAACAGAAAAAAATCTCTTAAAAAAAATAAAGCCAAACGGTGATTCGATAGCAGTATTTAATGATGTAAAAAAGTTTGGTAACCCAACACTGTTGGATGTAAGCAATCCATTAAAAGTTTTACTTTACTACAAGAATTTTTCAACAGTTGTTATCTTAGATAGATTTCTTGCTGTGCGAAATACTATTAACTTTAGAAACCAGAATATTTTTAAAATTAAAACACTTGCCAATTCTTACGATAACAACATCTGGATATTTGATGAACAAAATGTGGCGCTCAAAAAAATTAATGATGAGGGCAGTGTTATCAGTGAAACATTGGATCTTAGACAGCTCTTTGATTCTGTTCCAACTCCCACGCAAATAAGTGATAGAAACAACTTTGTTTATTTGTATGATGAAGAAAAGGGATTTTACATTTTTGATTACTATGGATCGTTTAAAAATAATTTACCTTTTTTAAAATGGAAACACATTGCCGTGTACGGTAATAAATTGATGGGATTTGTTGGCGATACATTTTACAGTTATGATTTAAATTCTTTCAACCTCAAAAATTATTCACTACCAGTTTTTTTTAAAGATTATATTGATATAAAAACTATGAATGGCAAAATATATTTACTAAAAAAAGAAGGCGTTGAAATATACGATTTGCTATAATTTAAATTTTACAAATGGAGGTTTTAGATAAAGTTATATTGGATAATACTGTACGGAGTTATCTTTTAGTTTTTATAATTATTGCTGTTACACTGCTGTTTAAAAAATTACTATCCCACAAAATTGCAACACTTCTTTTTTTACTCATTACCGAGCAATGGAAAACACTTAAAAAAGCAGACTTTGTTGCCTTAACCATAAAACCTTTAAGTTGGTTATTGGTTATTGTAGTAGCAGATTTTTCCATTGAAAAACTTACCTATCCCGCTGTATGGGATTTTAATTTACATGGTATTGCACTTAATGATATTCTAGAAAAAATTGGTAACTCAGCAATTATTATTGCGCTGTTTTACTTTTTGATTAGCCTTATAAATTTTATTTCGATTTTGCTAGAGCAACAAGCAATAAATGACGGAGATAAGAGCCACGGGCAAATAGTAATATTTTTTAGAGACCTATTAAAAGTTTTTATAGGAATAATAGGATTGCTGTTTGTTTTAAGAGCTGCTTTTAATCAGAACATTGGGACCTTGCTTACTGGCCTGAGTATTGTTGGCGCCGCACTGGCATTGGCTGCTAAAGAAAGTATAGAAAATCTAATTGCCTCTTTTATCATCTTTTTTGACAAACCGTTTTTTACAGGTGATACCTTAAAAGTAAATAATGTGTTTGGTACAGTTGAAAGAATAGGTTTAAGAAGTACACGAATTCGTACACTTGAAAAAACACTCGTTACTGTACCAAATAAGCAAATGGTAGATAGTGTGGTTGATAATTTGAGTATGCGAAACCAAAGACGGGCAGAAATAAAAATTGTATTAGCAGATAAAACTAAACGGGAACAGATTGAAAAATTTATAACAGAAATTAAGGCAGAGATAAATACTTTAGGGGATGATATTTTAAAAACTGATGTCTATCTCACCGACTTTAATAAAGATGGCATAACCATAACCATAGAATATTACACCAAGCCTATCACTATGGCCGAGTACAACATTACTAAGCAAAAAATTAATTTTAAGATAATAGATTTAAGGTCAGCACTTCATCTGGAAATGTCATCAACAGCAAGCAATATAACTATAGTAAATACTGATGGCGAAGGAGGTGCACCCAAGCAACAGCCAATTATATAAGCGCTTTTAAACTTACAGCGCTTTTAAAATCTGCCCCAATTCAGTATCCCATTTACCCGTTATACCGTATTCAACTACCCTACCCACTTCTTTACCATCTTTCATAACAATAATAGTAGGCACATTTATTATTTTAAAAGCATCGGCTATGTTACCCAACGTTTTTTTGCTTCTATCAACCCCGTAAAAGCTAATGTTTTTTTCAGATAATCCGCTTTGTTCCTGTAGCTTAAAAAACTTAGGCAAAATATATTGCGTATCGCCGCACCATGTACCACCAAATACAACATACTGCACTTTATCATTTGTGCTTGCCATAACATTTGTAATACTTGTATCTATTTTATAACCGGCTTGGTTAGCCGTATACCAGCTTGTGAATGCCGCATTTGCTGCAACATCGTTCTTTTGGATGATGCCATTCAATATAGTAACATTGCTATTATCAACAGTTGTAGTAAAAGGTGTTTGAGCATTTGCAGTTAAAAAACCTGCTGCAACAAACGATAACATTAATAACTTTTTCATCTTTAAAAATTTCAGCAAAAGTATAAACTAACTAATCTAATAAAAACACAAAATTGTAAGTAAAACACTTCCTCGTAAAAATCTCTACGGAAGGGGAATTAGAGAAATATATTTTTATAGACTCAACTTTAAATCAAGCAAAAACATTTTAGTGCGCTGCAATTCTTCGATAACTGCAAAAACTTCATCGCTTTTTTTGTTCTTTTTTAAAAAATCATTTGCACCTTCAATGGTATATTTTTTCTCTCTTAGTAAATGATGAATAAGCTTTAAATTCTTTACATCCTCAGGACGAAAATGCCTATCGCCTTTTCCATTTAGCTTAGGCTTTAAAATATCAAATTCTTTTTCCCAAAACCTTATCAGCGAAATATTTACTTTAAACATTTCAGCAACTTTTCCTATACTATAATATTTTTTTTGAAATAAAATCTCGTCTTCCGGTACATCTATCAAATCTGCTGTTATATATACTTCTGTTATTTTTCTCCTTCCTCTCTTGGGCTGTTTAGGTGTCTCTAGTTCCTCTTCTTTAGTTTCTGATTGGTAAATGATATTGGCCTCAACTGGTTCGTCTTTCAGTATAGGTATTTCAAAATCCTGTTGCCGGAATACTGATAATTTACCGCTGTTCTCTTTGGGAGAAGCATCATCAAAATCAAATAGCGAAGTTTGTTTGTGAGACATATTGCAATTTAATAAGTCTTTACTAGATAGTGGGTGTAAACAGCTTTCGTAAAACAAATTTTGGCTTAAAAAGAGTTAAGCTTTGTTGATAAATTGTTTTTGAAGCCCATCTACTTATCTAATATAATTCTCAAAATACTCTGCTAATTTTTGTTTTCCTAGCTGTTGATAAGGGAGCCATTGTTTTTGAACAGGTAGAAAAACTTGCATAGCATTTTCATCAGGGAAAATTTTGTAATCAAATTTATTGGTTTCAGTACTTATATAGCCTGTATAATAAAAATCAAAATTATTATCCCTAGCAAAGTCTAATTTTTTTAACATGAGGTATTTGCCTAAACTGTACTTCTTATAATCAGGATGGTAAAAGTTTAATATTCCTGCCATGCTTTTAGCTCCAATATCAAAGTAACCTACTGCAATTAGCGTACTGCCATCTCTCACTTGCACAGTATGCGAGCTAAATGGGTTTGGGATATTTGCATCGTGTAAGTAACTGCCACAAGTATTTGCTGCTTCAAAATCCATCTTGCTTTTATAGATGCTATACAAATCATCTATTTCTTGGTTTATTATAGCTTCGCCAAAAACCACATTAAAATGAGCGCATTTTTTTCTGACTGTTAGTGCTCCCTTTTTTTCAAGAATGTTTTTTACAGGAACCCGCAACCAAAACACAGGCAATTCATTTCCCTCAATATTTACTTGGGTTGCATGGGTAGTAAATAATAAATGTTGCATTCTATAGTAACCACTTGCTAAGTATTCATCAAGCATTTGGTTGGTAAAGCCACTTTCATCAGGAAAAACAAAATCAGGCCATGCATTCATTTTTACAATTTAAGCAAGTTGATTTTTATATTAACAAAATCTAATTCATTTTGGTAGAATTTCTTATTATTAATTCAGAATCGAGTACAATTTCATTAGCTGTTTCAACACCAATTCTATTGTCTAAGAGGTCAAACAAAACAGAAGCTGCTTCTCTACCAATATCGTATGCAGGTTGGGTTATTGTGGTGAGCGATGGGTTTAAAATAGCTGCAGTTTGAAGGTTAGAGAAACTAATAATTTTTACATCGCACGGAATTCTAATTTTTAGTTCTTCGCAAATAACATAACTGGAAACTGCTAATTCTTCCACACAGGCAAAAATGGCATCGGGTCTGTCTTTTCGTTGTAGCAAACTTTTTATAAGCTTTCTGTTATTTTCCTTATCATCATTACATTTAATAATAAGAGATTTATCAGTTGGTATTTTATGCTTTTTTGCAGCATCTAAATAACCATTCATTCTGTTATTTGCAATAGATAGATTATTAGAAATAGAAAGGAAAGCAATTCGCTTACAACCGTTTTCAATTAAATGTTCAGTTGCTTTATAGCCACTTTCATAATCGTTGGTTGTAATTTTAGGTGCCTCAATATTTTCGGCAACTCTATCAAAAAAAACAATAGGTATGCCATTGCTTTTTAATTCTTGTAAATGAGCAGTATCTGATGTTTGGCTGGAGAGAGAAATTAAAATACCATCAACCCTGCCGTTTTGTAAATGCTTGGATATCGACATTTCTTGTTGCAGATCGTCGTGGGTTTGGTAAATTAAAACATGATAGCCTTTTTTTTGTGCGTAAGACTCTGCGCCATTAATAGCCAATGAAAAAAAATTATTAGCTATTTCAGGAATAACAACTGCTATTGTTTTGCTTTTTTGCCTGCGCAAATTGCTTGCAAATGGATTGGCGTGGTAGTTTAACTCTTTTGCTTTTGCAAGTACTATTTTTTTTGTAGAAATACTAATTTCATTACTGTCACTAAGTGCTCGGGAGACGGATGAAATGGATAAATTTAATTGTTTTGCTAGTTCTTTTAAGTTCATAATAGTTATGCAATTGTAACTAATTTTTTTTAATTACATGCTTTAAAAAGTACTTGTACACAATGCACTACACGATTAAAAAATTTTATCATCCCAATTACAATACTTTTTGCTTAGGTAAGAAAAAAATAAAGCTAGCGGTAGGAATTGTAAATTAAACGGGTGCGCTTGTTACGCAACCAAGTCATTAAATAATTTTTGCAGCATTTCCGCCGGATCGTAGCATAATCCCGGGTGAACTTTTGATGTTTGAACTACTGTACTCCGTGTAGCAGTAAGCCACCTAAAACGAGAGGCGGCGGGCAGTAAACCGATAGGCCCTGCTGTGCTATCCCCACTACAAATATTTTTAAATGCGTTTAAATAAGTTTCAACCTCCATTGCGTTGCAATGGCTGCAAAAAGCTTGTAGCCTTTCAATATCTAAAAAATAAATTGCCTGTAAAAACTTTTTTGATTTGCAATACAAAACAACGCCCACGTTTAAAAACTCCTCTCGTTCAACACGTGGCATTACTCTTATAACGGCATACTCATATAACTGTCTCTCTTGCATGTATGGCTTCGTTTAAAAATATGTCTGCATTTGCCAGTCGTGTAATTAAAAAATGAGCATAAGCGTTTCTGTGGTCTTCGGCTGTATTAAATGGCGCATCTGCCACGAGCCATTCATCGGGTATTAAAGCAACAATATCTTTTAAAATTTGCTGGGTCAATTTTTTTGTAAATCTTTCATTTACCGTTTTTAAATCTGCCGCTAATGGCAGCAGTACATGGTCTTTCACATAAACAAAGGGCTTTAAAGCCTGTATGGAAACATCGTCCCATGAATGATGAAAATAGAGTGAAGCTCCATGATCTATTAACCATAATTCGTTTTGCCACACCAGCATGTTTGTATTGCGAACTGTTCTATCTACATTGGTTATAAAACAATCCAGCCACACAATTTTAGAAGCTAATAAACTGTCAATTTTTGTAACGGTGGGGTCGTAGGTAATTGCTCCTGTTAAAAAATGCAATGCGAGGTTTAGTCCTTCACTTGCTCGTAATAAATCCTGTATCTCTTCGTCAGGTTCTGTTCTGCCAAAGGCCTCATTTAAATTTGCAAAAACAATTTCAGGAATTTTGAGTTGAAGTACACGGGCTATTTCGCCACTTATCAATTCAGCAATTAACGCTTTTTTACCTTGCCCAGCGCCCCTAAATTTTACCACGTACAAAAATTCGTCATCGGCTTCAGCAATAGCAGGCATAGAACCGCCTTCCCGCAGGGGTGTTACATAGCGTGTAACATTTACTCGTCGTAGCTGCTGCATATAAAACTTATTTTAGCCCGGCATAAAAGGCCAATGTAAAGCTATTACGCAATATAAGAGTTGGCAAGTTCTTTTAACTCTAGCAAGTTAGAAACCTTTAATTTTTGAAAAATACGCCCTTTGTGAGTACCTACCGTTGATAAACTCAGTTTTAAATCTGTAGCTATACTAGTGATGGTTTTACCATTCAAAAGCATTTGAACAATTTCAAATTCTCTTGCAGATAACAAATCGAACAAATTGTTATTACCTGTTGAATCTCCTTCTGTTAACTCCATTAATACTTCTTCGCTAAAATATTTTTTATCGTTCATTACCTTATCAATGGCGATTTTCATTTCTTCTAACGGTGCAGATTTACTAATAAAACCTTTTGCACCTGCCTTTATGAACCTAATAGCATAAATACTTTCGGGGCTCATAGAAAACATTAAAACCTTGGCTTTGGGATATTCCCTTTTTACAAATTCCATCAACGCAAAACTATCTGTGTTTGGCATTTGCACATCCATAGTTATCAGATCATAGGTTGCTTCTTTTAAGAGAGCCATTGCACTAGTTCCATCTTCGGCTTCTTTAATGTCAACATCAACATACATATCTGTAAGCAATAACTTAATACCTGATCTTACTACTAAGTGATCATCGATGAGTAAAAATTTCTTCATGTGTAGGTTCTTTATATTATAACAAATCTATGAAATATAAAAGCACTATTAATTACAAGAGCATTTAAATTAAATAATTTATTTTTATAGTGTAGCCAATTTTAATTTTTAATTCCTGTAATTATTAATTGATTTACTAAATAACCTTATATGAGTTTTCAAAAAAAGATAAAGTATGCGGTAGCAACTTCAACAGCTTTGTTGGTTATAGGGTTGTTTTTTGGATTTATAAATATGCGCAAAACTATCAACGACTCTAACAAGGAAACTTGGCTGCTGCATACAATAAATAACCTAGAGGCTGTAGAATTAAATATTGAGAACCTTGTACATTTAAAAAATGTATACCTCAAAACGGGTAACGAAAATTATTTAAAAGAATATGGGGGCATATCAGATATTATTAAGAAAAGTAAAAATGACCTGCTCGATTATTCAATAAAATACAATTATGAAAAAGACGACATTTTATTGCTTGCAAACATAGCAGCCCGAAATGTATCAAATACAAACACCCTGCTCGATATAAAAAGATACAACGACAGCAACTACATAGAATTATATTTACTTGATAGTATCTGCAACAGACAACGGGACTCACTAATTTTATTATCTAAAATAATTAAAAAAAATACTGTAGGTATATTCGACAACACCACGGCACAAAGGCTAAAGTCAAGTAAAAATCAAATACTGCTGTATATTATATTAGCTGTTTCATTTTTTTCAAGCCTAATATTTGCCTATTTCTATGTAAAAGCTAATTTAAAAAAAGCGGCAGAATTAAACAAAATATTATTGTACAACTCCAGTTTGTTACAAAATATTAATGATGCTATTATTACTGCAGACAGCAATTACATCATCACTGACTGGAACATACATGCAGAAAGCCTCTACGGATATGGTTTAAATGAAGCAAAAGGAAAATCACTTTTAACTTTATTTAAAATAGAAAATTACAATAGCGATAAATTAAAAGAGGCAATGTTTGTTAGTGATGTATGGAAAGGCGAAGCTATACATTACCATAAAAATGGTATGCCTATTAATGTAGATATTAGTAAGACAACAATTAAGACGAGTGATGGTATAAAGCGTGGTTGTATTTGCCTTATCAGGGATATTACCACCAGAGTAAAATTGGAAGGCGATCTAAAGCATTTATCAGAAAATTTGCAGGAAGAGGTAAATTTAAAAGCCTCTGAACTTAATTTCTTTTTTGAAAGAATTGCAGATGCTTTTATTGCGTTTGATAATGATTGGAATTATACCTACCTAAACAAAGCCGCCTTGCAACTGCACGGTTTAGCCGAACAAGATATTATCGGAAAAAATGTTTGGCAATTGTACCCTGACTTGGTTGAAGAGCCGTTTTATGAAGCTTTACAACTTGCCAAAACAAGCCAACAACCTCAACGCTGCGAGCTATACTATGCTGCAAAAGATACATGGTATACCGATTCAATTTATCCATCTGAAAATGGTATATCTGTTTATTATCATGAAATAACAAGTAAGAAGAAAGCAGAAATAGCCCTATCTGTTGCACAGCAGGAGCTTGTAGATGCAGACGGAAAATTTAGGGCGCTGGTAGAGAAATCTATGGTGGGTGTTTACATTAGAAAAGACAAAAAGATATTATACGTAAACCCGCGTTTTGTAGAAATATTTGGGTACAATGAAGAAGAGCTTTATAGTGGTGACTTTGATTTTACTGTGTTGTTTGAAAAAAGTGCAAAAGATTTCATCAAAGAAAATGTTAGGGCATATTCTGCCCATGAAATTAAAACCCATAGTTATGAGTTTACAGGAATTGATAAAAATGGGGGCATTGTGCATTTAGAGGCTTTTGGATCCATTACTACTTTTAACGGTGAAGATGTAGTAATAGGAAATGTAATAGACATCACAGAAAGAAAAATTGCCGCTCAAAATCTTTTGCGGGCCGATGAGGCATTAAGAATTTCGAATGAAAGTTATGAACTCGTAGCCAAAGCCACTAACGATGGAATATGGGATTGGGATATAGCAAACGATGTTGTAACCAGCAACGAGAGTTTTAAAAAAATGATAGAAAATGAGGAAGACCAGCCCTTTAGCTCTCATACTTTTTTTGATAAAATACATGTGGAAGACAGAAAAGTATTAAAAACCAATTTTAGAAATGCAATCAAAAATAAAATATCTTTTTTAACGCATGAATTCCGTTACAAGGATAAGAGTGGGAACTACAAAATAATTTATGACAGAAGTTACATTCTTTACAATAACAATGTTGCTTACAGAATGCTTGGTGCAATGCAGGATATCACTTTGTTGAAGGAAAGTGAAAGTAAATTACTGCGGGAAAAAGAATTATCGGACAATATTATTAATAGTATGCCAGGAATATTTTATCTATTTAATAAAGATGGTAGATGTTTAAGAGGAAACAAAAATTTTGAAACTGTAACAGGCTATACCACTGAAGAAATAGAAAACATTCATGTTTTAGAATTCTTTTCGCCAGATGATATTGATATGGTAAAAGAGAAAATAAAAAACGCTTTTGTACTCGGTAACGAAAAGATGGAAACAAATTTTAAAACAAAAGACGGCAAACTTATTCCATATTATTTTACGGGTATGTACATTAAATATGAGGGCGAGGATTGCCTGTTGGGAGTTGGACTAGATATGTCAGAAAAAATCAAATCGCAAAAAGAACTTTTTGAAAGTGAGCAAAAGTTTAGAACCTTAGTGCAGCAAGCTTCTGACGGTATCATTATTACAGATGAGGATGGAAATTTTATTGAGGTAAATGAAAGTGCTGCTTCCTTAACAGGGTACCGAAAGCATGAGCTAGATTCAATGAATACAGACGATATATTTTTTGAAGAAGGTGGTATTAAAAGGCCACTGCGGTACAACGCAATGGCAAATGGTGCAGTAATTATATCTGAGCATTTTGTGAGAAGAAAAGGGGGTAAAATGATAAATGTAGAAGTTAGTGCAAAGCAACTTTCTGATGGGCGCTTTCAAAGAATATTAAGAGATATTACTGAACGAACACAAGTAGAAGATGCACTAAGAGCATCTGAAAAAAAATACCGTTTGCTGTTTAACGACAACCCTTTACCAATGTGGATTAATGCAACAGCCGATAATAATTTCATTGATGTTAATAATGCTGCACTTATCGCTTATGGATACAGCAAGGCAGAATTTTTAAATATGAAGTTGTCGGATCTTGCTTCTCAAGATCATGTTATTCAAAATATTTTATTAAATGAAAAAACGGGTAATACGGGCGTGGCAGATGTGATTGAACATGTAACAAAAGATGGAAGAAAAATAAAAGTAAATATACTTACCAATGATATTATTTACGAAGGCAAACCCGCTATTCTGGCACTTGCCAATGATATAACCGCAAAATTTGAAGCTGAGGCGAGTCTACAAAAATCAAATGAAACATTAAGAGACCTTGCTTCGCATTTAGAAACAATACGAGAAAATGAACGTAGCCACATGGCAAGGGAAATACATGATGAACTTGGGCAACAACTTACTGGTTTAAAAATGGATATATCTTGGCTAAACAGAAAAATAAAAAGTGAGGATGAAACCATAAAAGAAAAAATGAATGATGCCATCAGTTTAATTGATAAAACTGTTATTACGGTAAGGCGTATCGCAACTGAGTTAAGGCCAAGTATACTTGATGACCTTGGTTTAATTGCTGCAATGGAATGGCAAAGCGAAGAATTTGAAAAAAGATCTGAAATAAAATCGATCTTTAAAAGTAACATAAGCCAAATAAAAGTGAATACAGATATTGCCACAGCGGTGTTCAGAATTTTTCAGGAAAGCTTAACCAATGTACTAAGGCACTCCAAAGCAACAGAAGTAATATCTTTTTTTAGAATGGAAGACGATGTTGTAACGCTATTTATAGAAGATAATGGAATTGGGTTTAAAGACTATGAAATAAAAAATAAAAAAACACTTGGCTTGCTTGGAATGCAGGAAAGAATACAATTAATAAATGGTACTTATGAAATAAATGGGAACATGGGCAAAGGAACTTCTGTAATAATTACTGTACCTTTAAACTAGCCAACAACTATTTCGTTTATGATTAGAATTTTAGTTGCAGATGATCACACTGTAGTAAGAAGAGGATTAAGACAAATTTTGCTAGAAGGTTTCCCAGGAGCGCTTGTGGAAGAGGTAGGAGATGCGGAAGACCTGATAAAAAATGTTGTGAAATCTGGATGGGACGTGGTTATAAGCGATTTAAGTATGCCCGGCAGAAGTGGTCTTGATGCATTGCAACAGATAAAGCAAATGCAGCCAAATTTACCCGTACTTATTTTAAGCATTCACCCTGAGGAACAATATGCCTTGCGGGTTTTAAAAGCAGGGGCATCGGGCTATTTAAGTAAAGATATGGCACCCGATGAATTGGTAAATGCAGTTAAAAAAGTGATGCTTGGTAAAAAATACATTACAGCATCTGTGGCCGAAAAATTAGCAGCTACGCTGGACCAAGATCACGACAAACCTTTACACGAATATTTATCTGACAGGGAATTTAATGTTTTAAAAATGCTTGCTGCAGGCAGGTCAGTTTCTGAAATTGCAGAGTCCCTTTTTCTAAGTGTTACAACAGTAAGTACGTACCGCTCTCGCATAATGGCTAAAATGAATTTAAAAAATAATGCCGAGCTAACCCTTTACGCTATGGAAAACAAGTTGTTGTAGTTCGTATTCTACAAGTAATATAGGGTAGAAAGTTTATATTTGAAAAAAGCTTACCACCTGCCAAACAGAAAAAAAATAAAAGTTTTAATTATTGACGATTCTCAACTAATTGCCGTTCGCTTAAAAGAAATGGTAAGCGAAATTGTGTTTGTATCTGACATATTTATTGCTGAAAACTACACCGACAGTATTGCTCTTTTAAAACAGGCTAAGCCTAACATGGTTTTGCTTGATATTTATTTACAAAATGAAAGCGGTATTGAGTTGCTAAAATATATTCGTAGCAACTACCCTGCTGTAAAAGTTATTATGGTTACCAACAAGGCAACACCATACTTTAAAACATTGTGCAAGGAGTTGGGCTCTCATGGTTTTATTGATAAAACAGATGAGTTTGAAACCATACCAGCTGTGATAGAAGCTAATTATTGATAGATTCTTTCGATAGCAGTTTTAAATTTCTCCATAATTACCTTTCTTTTCAACTTTAAAGTTGGTGTAAGCTCGCCACTCTCAACTGTCCATTCATTGGGCAACAACTCAAACTTTTTTACCTGCTCTACATGGTTAAAAAACTTATTAAAAGATTCAATCAACTCTTTGTAAAGCCCACGTACTTTAGGGTTATGCACAGCATCTTCATTTGTAGTAAAAGGAATATCCTGTGTGCGCATCCATTCTTTTAAACTTGGCATTGATGGAACAATTAGTGCACCTACAAATTTTTCTTCGGCGCCAATAATAATAATCTGTTCCACAAAAGGAGACTCCTTCATTTTATATTCAATAGGCTGCGGAGCAACATATTTACCACCACTTGTTTTAAAAAGCTCCTTTTTCCTGTCAGTAATCTTTAAAAATTTACCTTCAAAAACACCAATATCTCCTGTAAGCAGCCAGCCATCCTTTATAGTTTCAGCTGTTAATTCAGTACGCTTATAATACCCCATCATTACGCTTGGTCCCTTCACACAAATTTCACCATCTTCCAACAACTTAACTTCCTGCCCTTCCATAACGGGCCCAACAGTACCAAATTTCATCCCACCTTTCTCACGCCTGTTCACACTTATTACCGGGCTGTTTTCTGTTGGCCCATACCCTTCAAAAATAGGAATGCGAGCAGCATTAAATATTCTTAAAAGCCTAACCTGGCATGCTGCACCACCTGTAATGATGTAGGAAATATTACCACCCAGCGCCTCTCGCCACTTGCTAAAAATAAGTTTATTAGCCAAGGCAAGTTGTAGATTATAACTGACTCCGCCACTCTTTAGGTTATCGTATTTGTTGGCAAGATCGACTGCCCAAAAGAAAAGCTGTTTTTTTACACCTGTTAATTCAGCGCCTTTGGTCATTATTTTTTCATACACTTTCTCCAAAAGGCGTGGTACTGTGCAAAAAACTGTTGGTTTAACTTCTTTCAAATTATCACCAATACTTTCCATACTTTCTGCAAAGTATATTGAATGACCACTACTCATAAATATATAAGATGCAAGTCTTTCAAAAATGTGATTTAAAGGTAAAAAACTAAGTGTTCTGCCTTGTGGATTGTCACTGAAAGGGAAACTCTTTTTCCCGTTTTCTACATTGCTAACTATGTTTCTGTGACTTAGCATTACACCCTTAGGGAAACCTGTTGTGCCTGAAGTGTAAATAATAGTTGCACAATGGTATGCTTTTATACCTGCCTTTACCTGTTCTAAGTTTTGTAAATCTTCGTCTGTAACATTGCTAAGTAAATCCTTCCAAAATTTCACGCCTTCAACCATATCAAAATCATAAACATCCAATAAAGAAGGGACTTTAGATTTAATATCATTCACTTTTTGTAAAATATCGTCACCACTTAAAAAAGCAATCTTTATCTCAGCATCATTAAAAATAAATTCCAACTCATTTACGTTTGTTGTTGGATAAATCGGGCAAAGTATAGCACCTATTTGCTGGCACGCAAGGTCGAGTATTAACCACTCAGGCCGGTTTCGAGAAATGAGCGCAACCTTATCCTGTCTTTCCACAGTCATATCGTTACCACCCACGCCAATTTTTAAAAGCCCGGCACTTAATTTATTTACAAGTACAACAGCTTCGTTGGTGCTTATTGGCTCCCAAACATTGTTAATCTTAGCAGCAAACATATCATCTTTAGCAAAATGCTCTTGCTGGTAATACATAAAATCAAAAATTCGGGAATGTTCGTTCATCTCTAAAAATTTAGCAAGCGTTTTAGGTGCAATCGTTCTTTACAATAATTAGTTCTCCGTTAAGATAAACGGCTTATTATCATTTAAAAACTAAGTTATAAAAAAAAAGCCATCCTTTAGGGATGGCTTACCAAAAAATGAAAGTTCACTTATTTTGTAGCAGCGTTTAAATTTAATTTTAACTCAACGGCTTTTGCAATAATCCAATCTTGTGGGTTATCAGGGCCTTTGTAACTCATACCCCATAATGTTCTGTCAATACTAAAAGTTGCACTCGCTGACAATGTTTTTGCATCTACTGTAACTCTTGCAGGAATAGCCACATTTTTAGTACTGTCTTTTAAAGTGAGGTTACCTTTTATGATGTGTGTAATGTCTTTTTGTGCTGTGTCAGTATTTACATCTACGCCAGTTATTTCAAACTTTGCAGTTGGATATTTTGCTACGTCAAAAAAGTCAGGGCTTTTTAAGTGACCCTCTAATTTACCCTTTGATTCTGCATCTGAAGCTAGGTCTTCGTTGTTTAGAGAATTAATATCAATGGTAAAGTTACCACCCGTTAAGGCACCATCTTTTACATTAAAAGCACCCTCAGATATTTTAAAGGTTCCTGTGTGGCTTCCTGTGGGTTTACTTCCTGTCCAAGTAATGGTAGAAGTTGAATCAACCGCATATGCAGTACCATCAGCGGTTGCAGCAGTTTGTTTTTCAGTAGTTTCTACTTTGTCTGTAGAGTTGCTGCTACATGATACTAAAGATGTTGCAGCCACGGCAATAATTAAAAGTTTTTTCATTTTGTTTTGTTTAATTTTTGCAAACATAATATTTAATGTTTAAACATCAAATTTTTTTTAGTGGTAATATTGATCAGCAGGCACTTTAAACATACGTGATTTTTGCAGGCCTGAAAACGATTCGTATTCAGCAGCATGGGTTTTAACCCAATTCTCGTAGGCACTTAGGTTTTCTGTAGCACCAAAAAGCCATTGGTTGTAAGCCTCAAATATTCCTTCTCTTAATAACTGCTGGTGGAAAGAAAAAAGTTTAAATGCAGGCTTATTGTTCCCACTATACCAATCTATAATAAATCGAGCCCTTATCATTGCCAGTATTTCAGCATTAATTCCACCTGCGGTAAGCCCACTTTGTTTGTTCAAGACCTCCAAGTAATTTTTTAAAAAAATATTTTTGTCCTTTCCAGATTTTTCTACAAGTTGTTCTGTAAACAACTTTTTATAGGAATCCAAAATGAGTTGCTTTATTTCAGGAGTTTTAATATTAACTGGATCCATGTTTACATACATTTCTCCATAAATAATTGCCCAAACATTATCTGCAGAAAAAAAGTAAAAGCGAGCTGCGTTATAATAATTTTTATTGTAAGATGGGTCCATTTCTATACCCTTCTCCCAATTTTTTATTGCTTCAATTTTACTATCTACAAAAACTATTTCTCCGAGCTCACAATAAAGTGGTCCACTTGCCGGAAATTTTTTAAGGCCTTTTCTGTAAACTTTTTCGCATTCCTTGGATTGATCAAGTTGTTTATAAATATTACCCGCAATTTGAAAACACTGATCGTCTGCATCTTTACTATCCAATACAGGTTTTATAGTTTCCAATGCTTTTACATTATCTTTTTGGTAGTAATAACTTAAGGCAAGGTCTTTTGCAAAAGCAGTATTTTCAGGCGCCTGTTGTAAGGCACGATTTAAAACTAGTATTGCATTTGAGTAATCGCCCTGCCGCATAAATGCTTTAGCAGTTTCGTGCAATTGAGATGTACTTTGCGCAAAAACAAAATTTACGAATAGAAGCGTACAGAATATAACTAACGATAATATTTTTTTCATACAGTTGTAAAGATAAAAAAGGGTGCTTAAAAAAGCACCCTATTATTAATTAATTAAATGTGTAAGTAATCCGTCTCTCAGTTTAGGTTCAAACCAGGTGCTTTTTGGCGGCATTACATCGCCACTATCTGCAACAGCAAACAATTGCTGCATGCTTACTGGGTAAAGGCTAATGGCCAACTCCATTTCTCCGCTATCAACTTTTTTCTCCAACTCTTCAAGTCCTCTTATTCCACCAACAAAATCGATCCTTGCATCAGTACGTTGGTCAACTATATTAAGAAGTGGCGTTAAAATATTTTCCTGCAAAATATTTATATCAAGTACGCCAAGTACATCATCTTTAATTATATTGCTATTTGCTGTAAGGCAATACCATTGCTTGTTTACATACAATCCAAATTCATGAATGGCTGCCGGTTTGTATGCATCCGATTTTTTTTCTATTTTGAAATTATTTGCCAATTCTTTTAAAAAATCTTCCGGCGAATATCCATTCAAATCTTTTACAACTCGGTTATAATCCATTATACTCAACTGGTTAGCAGGGAACAACGTTGTTAGAAAAATACTTGCATTTTCATTAACAGCATTTACAATTGTCTGCCTCACTTTAGCGGCTGATGCTGCCCTGTGGTGACCATCTGCAATATAAGTGGCAGGAACTTTCTCTTTAAAAAGATTGGTTATTGACGCAATAATTTTTTCATCATTTACCACCCAAATATTGTGTTGAACATCATCATCTGCAACAAAACTGTATTGCGGCGATTTGTCATTCATACAACTAGCAATGAGCTCATCTATTTCCGCAACATTTCTGTATGCAATAAATACGTTTCCAGTTTGCGCACCTGTTGTCTTTATATGTGTTATTCTATCAAGCTCTTTTTCAGGCCGGGTAAACTCATGTTTTTTTATTAGTCCATTTTCATAATCATCTACCGAACTGCCGCACACCAAACCCACCTGGGTTCTACCGTTCATTATTAACTGGTAAATGTAGTAACAGGGTTTGCTCTCCTGAAAAAGAACATTCCGGCTCATAAAAGCAGCAAGATTTTCTTTTGCCTTTTCATATACTTCTACGGCATGAACATCTACCGTTTCGGGTAAATCGATTTCGCTTTTGGTAATATGCAAAAAAGTATTGGGGTTTCCCTGTGCTTCTGTTCTTGCTTCTCTACTGCTTAAAACATCGTATGGCCTTGATGCTACAGCTTTTGCAAGTGCTACTTCTGGCCTTAATGCTGCAAAGGGTGAAATTGTTATCATGTTTTTTTCTTTTAATTATCTTTTTGCCGGTAATTACCTAACAACTATTCAACCAATATTTAATTACTATTTTCAAAGGCCTTCATAAGCTCTACTAAATAAGCCACACTGCTTAAAGGCAATGCATTGTATAAAGATGCTCTAAAGCCACCTACACTCCTGTGCCCTTTGATGCCTATGATGTTATTTTCAGTTGCAAATTGCAAGAAAGCTGCCTCTCTATTTGCATCATTCATCACGAAACAAGCATTCATTTTACTACGGTCTTCCACTTCTACAGTTCCTGTAAATAAACTGTTGCGATCAATTTCTGCATACAACATAGCAGCTTTTTCATTGTTTAATTTTTCTATTGCTTTTACACCGCCTTGCTTTTTTAGCCAGCGCAGTGTGAGCATGCAGGTATATACTGCAAAAACCGGTGGGGTGTTAAGCATACTGCCCTCTGCAATATGGTTGCGATAATCCATCATGGTGGGGATGTTGCGCTTTACCTTACCTAAAATATTTTTATTTACAATTAAAACGGTAACACCTGCTGCACCAATATTTTTTTGTGCGCCTGCATATATCAAATCAAAAGCATTAAAATTCATATCCCTACTCAAAATATCACTGCTCATATCTGCTACCATTGAGTTTGAGGTTACGGGAATTTTTTGCCATTGGGTTCCGTAGATGGTATTATTGGTGGTAATATGCAGGTATTTTGCATCGTTGGGCACAGCAAAATCTTTTGGTAGGTAGGTGTAATTTTTGTCTTTTGAAGAACATACAATTTCGGGTTTGCCAAAAAGCTTTGCTTCTTTAATTGCTTTTGCAGCCCATAATCCTGTATCGGTATAAGCTCCGGTTTCTTTAAGATCGAGCAAATTCATTGGCACCTGCATAAATTGGGTAGATGCACCCCCGTGCAAAAACAATACTTCATGGTTTGCATCTAAATTCATCAATTCCCTCATTAAATCTCTCGCCTCCTGCATAATTGCCTCAAACGCAGGTGTACGATGACCATATTCTAATATAGAAAGTCCTGAATCGTTGTAATTTAAAACTGCTGCTGCAGCTTCTTCAAAAACTTCTTTTGGTAATATTGATGGACCAGCATTAAAATTGTAAACCACTGTGTATAATTTTGAACGGACAAAAGTAAGAAATTAAAAAGGAAGCTTTTCAATGCTATTAGCTTTAATCCTCTTCCCTGCCAATCATCTTCCCCGCAGTATTCCATTTAGCATTCATTTCTTCAAACTCCTTTACATCTGCTTCGCTGAACTTTTGTTTAACCAAACTCTTTAAATCAGGCTGTCCGGCATTTACCCAAGCCGTGTACCAAAAAGATGCAATGCTTTGTATAGATAGCCGCATTCGTCTTTCCACCATACCATCTAGTTTCTTATTAAATGCTAATGCAAATGCAGTAGAGTATTGGCGTATAACCTTACCCTTTCTATCTTCGAAAGAATATTTTTGATCTGAAGAGAATTGTTTGGATAAC
>JANOTH010000294.1:0-10717 GCA_031416275.1 Ferruginibacter sp.
TGGTGTTTTTAGATATTACGGCCACCAATGAAAAAAGAAAAACACTTGCGGTTTTGGTCGAAAAAATTGCAAAAGAAATAAATATTCCTTTTACTGTAGGTGGGGGAATAAATACTGTTGAAGATGCCGCAACCATCATTAAAGCCGGTGCAGACAAAATAAGTATTAACTCTGCAGCAGTTAAAAACTCTTCCTTAATTAAAGAAATTGCGGAGCGTTTTGGTAGCCAGGCAGTGGTAGTAGCCGTAGATACAAAATTTGAAAACAACGATTGGTTTGTATACGTAAATGGCGGTAAAGTTGCAACCGGAATAACAACTGTTGATTGGGTTAAACAAGCCGAGCAATTAGGCGCAGGAGAAATATTATTAACTTCTATGAACAATGATGGCACCAAGCAGGGCTTTGCTATTGATATTACAAATGCGGTTAGTACATCAATCAATATCCCTGTAATAGCATCAGGTGGCGCAGGAACAGCAGAACATTTTAAGGATGTTTTTCAACATACAAAAGCAACAGGAGCATTGGCTGCAAGTATTTTTCATTTTGGCGAAATACCAATCCCTGTTTTAAAACAATATCTTAAAGAACAAAATATAAACATACGATGAATATCAATTTTCATAAATCTGACGGTCTTGTACCGGTAATCGTACAGGATGAAATAAGCCTGCAAGTGCTGATGCTAGGTTATATGAACGAAGAAGCACTTGCTAAAACCAAGGAGGAAGGAAAAGTGGTTTTTTACAGCCGCAGCAAACAGCGCTTGTGGATGAAAGGAGAAACCTCGGGCAATTTTTTATTTGTGAAAGATATTAAAATTGATTGTGACAATGATACCATTCTCATTCTTGCAAATCCGGTCGGGGCGGTCTGCCATACCGGAACACAAACCTGTTTTGGTGAAGCGAATAGTAAAGGTTTTTTGTACAAGCTTGAAGAAACTATTCATAAGAGAATTGATGAAAACGACGAAAGTTCATATACGAATAAACTGTTCAAAAGAGGAATAAATAAGGTAGCGCAGAAAGTAGGTGAAGAAGCTGTGGAATTAGTAATAGAAGCAAAAGACAATGATGAGAACCTTTTTTTAAATGAAGCAGCAGATTTGATGTATCATTTGTTGATTTTATTAAAAGCAAAAAACCTAACACTTTCGCAGGTGGAAAACATTTTAAAAGAAAGGTCGAAAAAATGAAAATTTCTAGCACGTTAGCAGCAAAACTTACGTAGATGGTTGTGTAAAATTAATTGATATGATAACTAGCAAAAACAATATTAAGGAAACCATTAAGCCTTTGATAGATAAGATTGTAAATCACCAATTATATCCTGCTATAGAAGATATTGAAGATATGCGCATTTTTATGCAATATCATGTGTATGCGGTTTGGGATTTCATGTCGCTGCTAAAATCCCTTCAAAAAAACCTCACTTGCGTAAATATTCCTTGGTTACCGGTTGGCGATGCGGATACGAGGTATTTGATCAATGAAATTGTTACCGGGGAAGAATCTGATGTTGATATAAGCGGCATTAGAAAAAGCCATTTTGAAATGTACCTCGATGCTATGGACCAATGCGGTGCCGATTCAACAGGTATTAAAACATTTATTGCAAGCTTGCAAAAACATGGTGACTTAGAGGTAGCATTTAAAGCAGCACAAACACCTGCTGCAGCAAGAGAATTTGTGAATTTTACATTTGGCGTTATAAACAGCAACAAAACCCATTTACAATCGGCTATATTCACGTACGGCAGGGAAGATTTAATTCCTGGCATGTTTGTTTCTATTTTAAATGATATAGATAAAAACTTTCCTGATAGTGTGAGCATTTTTAAATATTACATTGAAAGGCATATTGAAGTAGACGGTGACCACCACAGCAACTTGGCTATAGAAATGACAAACTATTTGTGTGGACACGATGAAGATAAATGGCAGGAGGCAGAAGATTGCATTAAAGAATCCCTTAGCAAGCGTATTGGTTTATGGGATGGCGTTTACAACGAAATTATAAGTACAAAGAAATTACAGTATTGAAAACACTTTTTATCTTCTCAGCCTCACTGTTAATGGCAGTTGCAGCATTTGCTAAACCACCGGTTATTGCATACAGATTTGTTGTAAAGTTTAACAGCGAATGTTGTGGTGTTCCTAATGCTGCACCAATGTTGAAATGCATTTCAGCATTTAAAAAGAAAAATAAAATTAAAAGCCTCGTTTATTATTTGATAAGCCCAATGGGCAGAGAAGGCGAATACTTCATGGCATTTCCACTAAAAGAATTAAACAAAAGCCAAACTGCATTATTTATAAAACAAATAGATGCAACTGTTTTAAAAATGAAAGATAGAGGAAGCTGTACAACAGAACAGAACATGATAATTGATAAAGAAAGTCTTTCAACCCGAACAACCATTGTAAAAAAAATGCTGTAAAAAATGCTATAAAAAAAGGCAACTTCACATTAGGGAAGTTGCCTTTTCAATTTATTAACGGTTTAATTATCTTAAATTCTTTTCGAAAAATAATTTCATTTCATTAAAAGATGCAGTATCCGCTGCAGGGTTGTAAGCAATAGGCATTTGATATTTCTTTGCTTTATCATCAGCAGCAGGGTTAGTAAATGCATGTGTTGCATTCGGGTAACTTGTAAATGTGTAGTTAGCAGAAATAGAATCCATTTGCTTTTTAAAAGTGGCAACTTCTGTTGCAGGAACAAATTGGTCTATTTCGCCATGGCAAACCAATACAGCAGCTTTTAAAAGATCTTTGTTAGCAGGTGCACCTACAAGGTTTCCGTGAAAACTTACAACAGCTTTTAAAGGCTCGCCAATTCTTGCCATATTCAATACCATAGCACCGCCAAAGCAATATCCAATAGCAGCAATTCTGGAAGTATCCGCACCAGGATATGTTTTTATTTTTGCTAGCGCAGCATCAAATCTGTCTTTTGCAAGGGTGCTTCCCGGTGCATAAAACGGACCTGCAAGTTTGCCTGCTTCATCAGGCGTTTCTGCATTTTTTCCTTCGCCGTAAAAATCTACAGCAAAAGCAAGGTATCCAAGCTCTGCCAATTGCTTAGCTCTTCCACGTGTATAATCGCCTATACCCCACCACTCAGGTACGATAAGTACAATTGGCTTTAACGCAGTATCACTTTCATTATAGGCTACAAAACCCTTCATCGTTACTCCGGCTCCTGTATAATCAACATCTTCTGCTTTTACACTTACTGCCTTTTCTACAGTTTCTGTTGTCGTGTTTTCAGTAGCTTTTTTTTCATTGCTGTTGCAAGCTGTTGCCGCAACAACCAAAAGCAATACTGTACTAAATTGTAATAGTTTTTTTAACATGTTTATTATTGTTTATTTGGTGATATTAATATTTAAATTAGTTCAAATGCCGGTTTGTATGCTGCCCAAAAAGCATCAAGCCCAATCATGTGCTGTTTTAAAAAAGCAATAATAGTGGGCCAGTCATCCTGCTTAAAAACATTTACATTTTTTAACGCTATACTTATCCTGCTTATGTTTCCTTTCTGCTCTATAAAACAATCACGATCAAACTGAAAGTCATTTCCTGTTACCTCTTCAAGCTTGGATGCAAAGCTATTAAAAATATTAAAATATTGATGTTGCAACATCGTATCTTTTAAAAATATTTCTATTGCCACAAATGCCGACGCTTTATCAGCATCCATTTTAAATGAAATGCCCTTTATACCCGTTTTATAATTTACCCAGTTCACTTTTTCCAACGTTGCAGATGGCACAGGCGACATATACATACCAAAGCTCGTCCAAAATTTTTGCCTGATGGCAGACGCTTCTGCATTTGTGTACATAAATTAATTAGGGATTATAAAGTCAGGTCTGCGAATAAAACTGCTGTTGTATTTAAAACGAATATTGGTGCTCAATTCAATTTTCCAGCCCCGCATTCCCTCGTATACTCTAGGGAACACATATCCCTTCAATTCAACAGTGCCAAATACAAGGTTTTCGTTGCGTGTGCGCACACCACCGCCAAGCGCTGTAAACCCTTTGGTTTGTTGTGTGCTTTTGTTCAGTGGTTTCAGTAAACTCAGGTCGGTAAACACAAAAGGTGCAAACCTAAAACCAAAAAACTTTTTAAGGTGGTAAAATACTGATTCAAATTTTACAGTAGATCGGGTATCTGATACGTCTCTGTTGTTTCTAAAATAAGGCAAACCGTATGTGCTCTCTAACAAGAGTGGACCATTCAATACACTATTATATTGCCGGGTATAACTCAGCGAAATAAAATTTCTATTGCGCCACAAAGAACTGAGCGTAGTTAGTTTTGTAAATCTGCTTATACTTACCAATACATCGGCATCTTCAATTTTTTTGCGGTTAAAATAACTGCCTGTCCGCAAAACATAGCTGGTAAAAACGCCTTTTTTTTCATAGTGCGATGCATCAAATTCAAGGCCGTAGTAAGCTCGCTTTACACCTTGCTTATTGGTGTACCCGGCCACAGCTGTTGCATTAATGCCCTCAGGTACATCTTCATTTCGGCCAAAGCCATAAATAAAATTTGTTCTGTAAAAATTTTGCTTGTATAAACTATAAGATGTTAAGAACCCATTTAAATTGGCATAGTTGTAATTATAATTAATTTTAAAAGCATCGGGAACGCTATAGAATGTTTTATAAAAAGAACGCCCTGCAACAAAATGTCGTAGTCTTTTCTCAGAATCATTTTCTCTTCCGTTTTTGTGACCAATATTATATCCAGCCCAAATATCTGCGTTAATAGAACTGTATTGAAATTCAAATTTGTAGGCAGAATCTGAAATGTATGCGTTGTTAGTTTTATTAAATGAAAACGCTGCAGCTCCCGTCCAGGCGTCGTACCGGCTCACCAGTGGTTTTTCTAAAAATGCAAACGAGCTCTCCTCTTCGAGCCTGCCACTGTTAAAAGCAGGGCTAAAAGTTTTAAAGCCTACACCAAAGTTTATAAAACTTTTTCTGATATTTCGCATGGTAATGGTGGCTCCTGTTCCAAATCTTGGCATTCTTTCCGTATCAAATAAAGAGGTGAATTCCAACTTGTTTCCCGTACCGAAAAGATTTTCATCTCTTACGTTTACCTGCACCCGTTCTGTCCCTCTTATTTTTACTGAACCACCCAAAGAAAATACATCTTTTGTTACAATTATGATGTCAGCAAAAGTAGAAAGAGAATCACTTTCTACGGCAATAATGGCATCTTGAAAAATGGAGAGTTCCCTAAGAAAACGCTCGTTATCTGCTAAGAGTAATGGCAATAGTTGGTCACCTTCTTTAAAAAAAAGATTTTTTCGCACCACAGACGGTAAGGTATTCTTATGAAAAGTTTCCCGCAATGTTGAGAATTTATTTTTACTTACAACTACAGAATCATTTACAATTCTGTGAAATCCTGTTGGTGCAATGCTGATAGACCTTATTATTTTCCCCTTAAAAGCAACAAACCGGTTGACAGTTTTTGTTGGATTTTCGGGTAAACTTTGTCTATAAATACTCTTACCAATTGATTTAATTAAGCTCCGTTTTTTTTGTTCGTAAAAACTTTCCTTTTCCATAGGTTTTTGGGCGTAACTAGCTGTGTAGCCAGCTATAAAAAACAACCAATAAAAAAGTAAAAAATGTTTCATTTAATACGGAATAAATAACCACCAAATCTTAGGTTCAAATATACCTTTTAGCCTTGGTAAAAAGTTATAATTATGTTATTGTATCAATCAATATTTGTACCCATTATTTTAAATTGGGACGCATTGAACTGTTTGTTTTTCGATATGTTTTGCGAATTTTTATATTACGGGAAAGAGAAACACTGGATTGCCTTTTAATATGTTTTTAAAAAGTTAAAATGCGGCCTATATAGTAGTAAAATAGGGAATTAAAGACGTTTGCACCCACCCCTTAACCAATTACGGCTTATCTTTGCGCCGCAAATTCGTTCTACGATCGATAGATTTGGTTTTTTTAACTCCCTTTTGCGATTAATCCCTCGCCAAGCGCCATACAGTTTGACCATAAAGGATTTTACTTATTGAAATAAAACACAGATATATGAAACAGGAATCAATGGGTGTTGTTATACCCATTAACAAAGAACAGATGAAAGAATTAACAAGAGAAACAAAAGAAACACTTGCAGCACATGCACTTCAAACAGCAGAAGGTAACCGTTCATTCGGTTCGGTAGATTTATGGAATGCCAGAAAGCAACAACGCACAATGGCATCCAAATGAAGATGGTTCAATTAATAACAATTGTATTATTATAGTTTTTTCTTTCACAGGGCTGTCTCAACAAAAGGAGACAGCCCTTTTTTTATAAAATATAAAAAGCATTTGCAGTTCTATTTGAAGTTCGCACATCTTTTGGGGTACCCATAAAAACCGCAAACTCCAAAATCTAATCTGCGAATCTTCGGCTAAACGCTTAACCCAAAACACTTTCCCCTTTTTGGGTCAACAATAAAAAAACCGCAAATTCAAAATACTAATCTGAGAATTTGCGGCTGAACTTAAAATATAAAGTGATTTTTTAACGACCTTATCTTTCTATCATCAAACGACCTATGTTTGTTTTAAAAAAACATGTCTTCATTGTATTTTTTATTATGGAGTATGCTTGAATATAATTGTCTGTTTTTAGGATCTGATATAGCGTTTAAATGGCGTTCATGATGTAAGTCTGTACCAATAAAAGAATGAAGGTTATTTTTAATGATGTAGTTAGCAGCTTTGGCGGCAGGCTTACCATAGTAACCGGTGAGCGAAAGTAAATTCACCTGTAAAAGAAAGCCTATTTCATTTAAATGATCGTACTGTTTAAAATCGTTATGGTAATAACCATAGCGCTCGGGGTGAGCAAGTATAGGCTGGTATCCTTCGGTAATAATTTTAAACAAAATCTGCTCCACATTATATGGTTTGTCAGCGTACGAAAACTCTGTTAGCACAATATTGTCCTTAACGGTAAGCAAAGGCGTGTTAGCTGAAAGTAAATCGAGAAAATAAGCATCCAACATATATTCAGCAGCAGCTGTCACTTTAAAATCTATCTTCTTTTCAAGTAAGGCATTGTTTAATAAAGAAAGTGCAGTTTGTATAGTGTTAGCATCGTTGCGGTACAAATCGCCAATAATATGTGGTGTTGCAACTGATTGGGTGATGCCGAGTTTCATCAGTCCTTCAATAAGTAACAATGATGTTTCAACATCAGGGGATCCGTCATCAATACCGGGCAAAATATGAGAATGAATATCTGTTACAAAAGGAAAGTAGTCAGGAGAGAGAGAAACCGTTTTTTTAAAGAAGGAAAACATTAAAATATTCCTAGGTTTGTTTTTATGTTGTATTGGTGCACTTTTATAAGTGGCTTTAAAATAGACACCAGAAACGGCATTGGAATTCTATTTTTTTTCATGGCTAAATAATCTCTTCTATTTGCCCTAAACCTGTGCTTAATATTATTATTGCTTGCACCACCTCTCCTCATTTTTACAATCAATTGGGGTAAATAACAAGATGAAATTTTATGGTGGAATAAGTAACGGGCCATAAATTCATAGTCAGCTGCGGTAAAATAATGGTTTTCGTATCCACCATACAAATCCACTACAGATTTTTTTACATAAAATGTTGGGTGTCCCGGCATCCAACCCATTTTAAATAAGTTACGGTCGTACTTTTTTCCTTTCCAGATTCTAAAAACCCTGGACGTCACTTCTTGGTCTACGTACTGAAGGTCACCATAAACGGAATCCACTTCTTCTGTTTCAAATGTCTTGACGATGTTTTCAATTACATCATCAGAGTAAAGCATATCGTCACTGTTTAAAACACCAATAACATCGCCGGTGGCCATCTCTATACCTTTATTGATAGCATCGTACATACCTCTGTCAGGTTCAGATACCCATTTTGATATAGCTGTTCCAAATTGCTTAATGATAGTTATTGTGTTATCTGTAGAAGCGCCATCAACAATTATGTGCTCAATATTTTTATAGGTCTGGCTCTGTACAGAATCCACACAATGGCGCAGATACTTTTCTGAATTAAGCGTTACTGTAATAAGTGAGATTTTCATAACATTTTGCAGTTTGTTTACTTATCTCAACCAGGGTTTTTAAAGATAGTACAAAAAATACTTATGTAGTAATCATTCTACATCATTAATAACTCAATACTAAACCATTTATTATGGGGAAGGCAAAATATTTTCTAACAATTTGTCAAATTTGTGAATAAAGGCCGAAAATTAACACTTACTGTAAAGTGAGTTTATGATTAGCGCTTGCGCTGCTATCTATCTTAGTTTTATTTTAATAGCAGGGTTACCCTTGTATATGCAATTAGCCTCACAATTTTGGGTAGCAATTGAACCGGCAGTAACTATACTGTGGCTATAACAGGTAACACCTGAACATACCACCGCTTTTGCGCATATCCATACCCCATCTTCGAGGGTAATGGGACTTACCATTAAATCGAAAGAAGTACTTTTATAATCATGGCTGCCACTTAATAAAAGTGCGCCCTGCGATATACAAACATTGTTGCCAATAGTTACCTGTGCAAGGTTATCAATCCAAACGTTCTCACCTATCCAAACATGGTTACCAATGGTTAAAAACCATGGATATTTTATATTCACAAATGGTTTTATTAGAACCCCACTACCAATACCTGCACCGAATAACTTTAGTAAAAGCACCTTAACACCATAAAAAGGAAACCAACCCGATTTAAAAAAAATGAGGTTCACAAAGTGCCACAAAATTCTTTTTATAGGGTTACCCGGTTTGTACCAATTGTTATTGTATGTTGACAAATCAACCTTCATGCAAATAGCTTTTTTTTATATTTTTTTCAAAGAAAAACATCATTATAAATATTACGGCGTAAGCAACAATATTAAACCAAGTATGGTGATCCAACCCTAGCGGAAATTTCCACCCTCTGTTGCCTGCAATTAAAACCATGCTTATTCGTGCAACATTCAATAGCCAGATCAGCAACAGCCCAATAAAAACCCAAGCTACCTTTTTTACTTTTTCCGAAGGCGTTGCAATCATGTAGGCAATCCAAAAACTCATTACACCAAACCCCAGACAAGAATACACGATTCTTATTCCATTTGCACCCGGTACCCGTAAAACATAGGCATCTGTGCGAACAGTTTCTAAATTAAAAAGTGTAACAAACAATTTTGTTCCGGTAATAAGAGAGGTTCGCAGCCATGCAGCCAAGTCAAAATATTTTTCTACAAATGGGCTGTATAGGCCTCCCGGTATTGCAAGACCTGTTAAAAAAAGTGCACCGTAATAGCAAATTAAGAATACGATGCCAAAAACCAATATAAACTGAATAAAGGGATACTTTTTATAATTCATTTTAAATTTCCTCAAAAAAAAGGCGTTTATATTCCTTCATAATTTGTGTTGTATGTAAATGTTGCTGTGCATAATCGGCTGCGCCTTTTGTAAATTGGTTATAGCTCACTTCATTTTGTGAAGCAAAAAAAGAAATGGCATTAGCAAGCTCGTTAACTTCGGTATTTACATTTATCCCCGCTGTATTAACTTCCAAATTATTCCAAGGAGTATTATGAGAAGTAATTACCGGTTTACCTGCACCTAATGCCTCAACAATGGCATGACCAAAATTTTCACTCTTGCTCGGCATAATGAAAACATGTTGCAACGAAAGTGTTTTTTCTAATAAATGAGGCTGTACATCTCCGTGGTAAGTAACTTTTATATTAGGGGGTAGAACCGTAATAGCAGTGAGGCAATCTTGCCAATAAGCTTTTTCTTTTATGGGACCGTAAATATTATAGTCAATAAATGCTGTGCATTGTTGTAATGCCTGCAGCACCAAAAGATGGTTTTTCATTGGGCTGATGAGTGCAATGGTAACGAGCGTTAAATGGTTTTCTTTTTTTGCAAAGGGTTGCTGCGCTTGTATTTGTTTAGAAAAATTACTTGCAACAATAACTTTGGCAGTTGCACCAAATTCATTTTCTATGAACTGTTTTTCTTCATCGTTTGTTGCATGAAAGATTACTTTTTTTGCAATACCAATAATTTTTAAGCCTTTTAAAAACAACCGTTTCTTAAATTTCTTCTGAGAAAGTGCACCCGGGTGCAACATACCTCTTACAGAAATAATCTTTCGGGGGGCTTTGCAAAAAAGCAACGGTACTATATTAAAATGCCACGAAAATAAGCCAACGATGTAAAGCACATCAGGTTTTATGCGCTCTATTTCTCTACAAATTATATTACTGATCTGCTCACTTTGCGCATACCATACTTGTGTGTAGGCATTGTGTGCTGTCCACTCATTTTTTACAACGCCTTCCAATGTTTCACAGTTAAGGTCTGTGGCACCGCAAAAAATGCTGTATTCAATATTTTCGTTAAAATGACCAACCAAATTAGCAATAGATTGTATTGGCCCCCCTGCCCTATAGGCAGGCAAAAACCATGGTATTGTTATAAATACCGTCATTCTACTTCAACCTTTTTTTTAGGCATGCTGATGTATGCCATCAGCTTTGGAAAAAAGAAACGGCGAAGTATAAGAAACACCATGAGGTTTACATATAACCTGCCAATGAGAAAAATATTATCAGATTCAAAGGACATTAACTCCATATATATAGCCCCAACAACT
>JANOTH010000295.1:0-2214 GCA_031416275.1 Ferruginibacter sp.
CCATCAATAATCCAAAAACAATACTGGCCAGCAACACATCATCACTATCCATAACAGCAATCCAAAAAAATATTCCAAACCCCGAACGGATTTGTGGAATGCATTTTTTCAACCCTGCCCATGTAATGAAGCTGGTAGAAGTTGTAGCTGGGAATGAAACTTCTCAGCAAACTTTACAAAATGTTTACGATGTATGCATTGCCCTAAAAAAGCAACCTGTAATTTGTAAAGATGCGCCTGGCTTTATTGTTAATCGTGTTGCAAGGCACTTTTATTTAGAAGCAATGCAGCTTGCTTATGAACAAAATATCCCAATTGAAGACATTGATCAATTGATGGAAAATGCAGGCTTTAAAATGGGACCATTCAAATTAATGGATCTTATTGGAATGGATATAAATTTAGCTGTTTCTCAATCTGTTTACAAAGCATTCAACAACAATCCCCGTTTTAAGCCATCGCCCATGCAGGAGCAAAAGGTTGCAGCAGGTGAGCTTGGTAAAAAAACAGGCAAAGGGTTTTACAATTACGATCTAAAACCTGCACAATGATTTTAGTAACAGGTGGTGCGGGTTTATTAGGCAATGCATTAATAGAAATGTTGTTGGCGAAAGGTGAGCATGTAAGAGCCATTTACAACAAGACAGCGCTTTCTTTTAACCCCTACCCAAACTTCGAAGCTTTTAAATGCGATATACTGGATGTATATGAGTTGGAAGATGCCATGCAAGGTGTAACCGAAGTTTATCACTGTGCAGGGCTTGTTTCCTTCAACCCAAAAGATGAAGAAAAACTTTACAGCATTAATGTAGAAGGTACAGCCAATGTGGTAAACGCGGCTTTAAATGCAGGAGTAAAAAAATTAGTACATGTAAGTTCAGTAGCTGCACTCGGCAGAATTCGCCCCGGCGAAATGATTGATGAGACAATGGTGTGGACGGAAGAGACAAGCAACAGCAAATACGGTCACAGCAAATACTTAGGCGAAATGGAGGTTTGGCGTGGCGTGGCAGAAGGGCTGAATGCGGTTGTAATAAACCCATCAATTATACTTGGTGCAGGCAACTGGAACGAAGGTTCAACAAAAATATTTAAATCAGTGTACGATGAATTTCCATGGTACACGGAAGGTACAACGGGCTTTGTAGATGTAAAAGATGTGGCAAAAGCCATGATACAATTAATGGCAAGTGATATTACTGCAGAGAAATTTATATTGAGCGCTGAAAATATTTCTTACCAAAATATGTTTACGATGATGGCACAAGCTTTTGGAAAAAAAGTTCCGATAAAAAAAGTAACCCCATTTATTGCCGCACTTACATGGAGGTTAGAAAATATTAAAAGTAAGTTTACCGGCATTGCTCCGCTGCTTACAAAAGAAACTGCTCATACTGCACTTACAAAAGTGGAATACGATAACAGTAAATTACTACAACTGCTTCCTGGTTATAATTATACCCCAATGGAACAATCTGTAAAAGAAATTTGCAGTTTGTTAATGCAGAAATTATAAAATTTTAGAAGACTGCTTTTATTTAAGGCGTTCCAAATTTTTTGTTGGTGGTACATGCAAAAAAATTAACAGCACTTATTCATTTATTACATTCATTTTAATTTCATTTGCAGATAAACAAAATAGTATGAAGTTTTTAAGTGTTGTATTCACCTTATTTATTATTGGAAACAGCAGTTTTGCACAAAGCAATTTCATTCTTTCAGGTAAAGTTTTAAATGAGCTTAACGGTGCCCCAATGGCTGCTGCATCTGTGTTTGCAGAGAATACAACTATTGGCACAATAACCGATGAAAATGGAAACTATAAACTTGCTTTACCTCAGGGAGGTTACGATTTGGTAGTTACGTTCACAGGTTATAAAACAGAAAGTAGGCGCATTACAACTGCTGATGCAGGCGGGGCTATCAATTTTAGTTTGAAGGAGAAAGAAAAAGAAATGGAGGTTGTAGCCATTGTAGCGAACAACGAAGTGAAGGACGGGCTTGAAAAATATGGGCGTTTTTTTAATGAAGAATTTATTGGTAAAACTAACAACAGTAAAGTTTGTGCTATTCAAAACGCAGAAGTATTACATTTATTTTTTTCGAAGAAAAAAAACAGGTTAAAAATTACTGCTGCCGAACCGCTTGTAATTAAAAATAATGCGCTCGGCTACAACATAAAATATACCATTGATTCATTTACGCATGAATACA
>JANOTH010000296.1:0-3761 GCA_031416275.1 Ferruginibacter sp.
ATACCGGGCGCTTTTTGCAAAATTTCAAAAGCGCTGCTGCCAATGGCGGTAATATCTGCCTGCACATTTACCACGGTTTTATCTATTTGCTGCTCAATAAATGGCTTTTTAGATGTTACAATTATTGCATCTAATTTTTTAGTTACCATTAAGGTAGATGTGGTATCGTTTATAACCTGAGCAGATGCTGCGGCAGAAAAAAATAGAATAAAAATGCTAAGAATATGTTTCATAAAATGAGTTTGATGTAATGAAGTTTTGGAAAGAGCTTTTAATTATTTAATATTTCGCCGTTGCCGGTTTGTTTTGAGTTAGCGGAAGGTTTTGCTTTACCCTTATTTATAATATCACCATTACCGGTTCCGTTTGCGCTAAAAGTTTCGCTGGCATTTACTTTTACATCGCCATTGCCTACAGAAACTACATTTGCATTGTTTACCATCAATTTTGCAGCTTCTACATTCCCGTTGCCTGCTTTTTCTATTTCGATGTTTTCTGCCGTTCCCGAGAGAATCAAATTTCCATTCCCGGTACTTTTTGCAGAAAATTTGTTGTTTTTTAACCCTGTAATAATCGCATCGCTGTTTCCATTGTGAACAACGCCGTTTAATGCCGGTAGGCTGATGGTAATTTTAATATTTGAGTTTTCTACATAACGCTTGTTGTTTTCATTTTTATTAAGTGCCACCGTAAGTGTTTTGTTGGCTTCAGAAACCCTAAGCAATGGTTCCAAATTATCGTCTATAGAAATTTTAATAGCGTAAGCTTTCCCAACTTCCACTTCAATTTTTCCATCTAAATCATTCAACTGAATTTGATCGAAATCCTGATAAGAAAAAGTTTTAGTTACAATTTTACCCGACCCTTTTAAAGCACCCATTTGGCTAAATGCTGTTTGTAAAGTGGTAATGAACATTGCTGATAAGATGATTAATTTTTTCATGATTTTATTTTTTTAGTGATTTGTTTCCACAAAGATGGCTCACCCAAAAGCCGTGGTCGCTGCAAATCATGATCTGACACCATAAAAGCTGGTATCAAATCACAAACAATAAATTTGATTCGCTTGAAATAATCTAAGAGGTTGATTATCACAACTTTTTACTTTATATAAATAATACTCCTCGCATAAACATTGTAGTTGCAAATTCCATTTTGTTTATTTTTGAGTTGCTTATGAACAAAGTTTTCCTCGGTTTACACAAATCTTATCCGCTTGAAGAGCGAAAACCCGTACAGATTAAACTTGCTTTCATTTTTGGGCTCGTTGTTTTTATGCTGATGTATTTTGTAAAACCGTTTGGGTTTAGTGGTAGTCAACAACAATTGTTTTATAACAGCTTATTTGCCGCGGCAACCACTGTGTTAGCAATTTGTTTTGATTTTTTAGTGCTATTTCCGCTGTTTCCCAAATTTTTTAAGGAGGAAAGGTGGTCCATTGGTAGGGAAATTATTTTTACACTCATCATCATTATAACCATTGCCAGCTTTAATGTAATTGCTGCATATCTTATTTATGGTGAATCTTTGTCATTAACGGGTTGGCTTACAATGATTTTTTATACCGGGGTAATTGGTATTGCCCCGGCAACAATCAGTATTTTATTAAACCAAACCAGGCTTTTAAAAAAATATAGAAAAGAAGCTGCCGATTTAAATAACCAGCTTCCTCATCATATAACTGAAAATGTTATTTTAGAAAGGAAGGAATTAGGAGAAGACCCATTACCTATTATTGAAACTGTTGAGAATACCGCAACAGATCTTATAACTATTGAGGCTGAGAATGAAAAAGAAAACCTTTCAATTTTACCAGCAGCTTTTTTAGCAGCTACTTCGGCTGATAATTATGTAAAAGTGTATTATGTAAGAAATGAGAAGCTTGTTACTACTATTTTAAGAACCACGTTAAAAAAGGTTGCTGAGAATACTGCCGGATTTCCATTTTTCTATCGTTGTCATCGTACAGCGTTAGTAAATTTGGCGGCAGTGCAAAATGTGGTTGGTACAGCGCAGGGTTATCGACTTCAACTTTCTTTTTTGCAGGAAGAAATACCCGTCTCCCGAAATTTAAACAAAGAGATAAAAGAAAAATTGGCAGCTATTAAAAACTTTTAAGCCTATGTTAAAACCAGAATTGTATTAAAAAAATACACAAACAAAAGAAGCAACGAAAAAGCAACGAAAATCCCTCCAGATCTGAGAGCAAAAACTCCTTCAACCCAACGACCTTCACAACCATTCGCCCCTAAAAATCGCTTTCCAAATACTGCCCACCCCTAACCATGCAATTCGCCCCAAACCCAATACCAATAAGCCCTTGTATTTGGAATAGGCTGTGTTGCCGATGTACTTTTACACTGTTAAAACAACATCTACAAATTATAAAAACAGTCGAAATGAAAAAATTGATTAACGCAGCCGCAAACTTTTTAGCAAACCACCTACACACATTATTAATTGTAGCTGCAAGTTTTTTAAGCCCGTGTGCAATGGCACAAGACAGCAGTTACTCAAACTACCTTGCCAAAAACAACGAGAAAATTACCATTGGTGGCAATAATAGTTTTGCCATATTTGATGAGGCTTTTTACAATAACCAATTATTTTTAGTAACAGAATCACATGGGTATTACAAACCACATGAAATAGATGCAGAACTTTTCAAACAAATAAGTAAGAAAAATGGGGTAAGGTATTATGTGGCTGAGGTGGACTTTAGCCAGGCACATTATATTAATAAATACCTGAGTACCGGCAATGAAGATTTTTTAAAGGCTATTTACCAAAACTGGTACAACAAACAGGCACAATGGGGTTGCAAAGCCGGGTTCGAAAAATGGAAGAACCTATATAATTATAATCTCACATTAGCCAAGGGCAAAAAAATAATTGTGATAGGATTAGATGAGGCGCAAGATTTAAATATGAATGAAAAATTACTTTCAGAAATAGCAAGCGAGGTTAAATACAAAGCAGGTAATAAAATGGTTGATAGTTTACTTTCGTTTGCTACTCTTAATTTAGATAACGACAGCACAAGATCCTTTATAAGGTTTACTAGAAGATTGGTAACTGATATTGCTGCAAATGAAACAACGTATAAAAAAATATTTAAAAGCAGGTATTTTGATTTTCAATTTATAGTAAAAAACATAGCTTCCAAAAAAGGCAGAGAAATTAAAATATTTGAAAACTTCAATACCTTTTACAACAAGTACAAACTAGCTGATCAAAAAATGTATGGCTTTTGGGGTAGGTTTCATGGCATGCAGGACAGTATAAATGGCGGTATGTCATTTTCAGCAATGCTCAAAAAAAGTTATTTGCCTTTGGCAGATAAAATAATTTCTATTCCTGTTTTTTGTGTAGAAAGTTCATCTATGTTGCCTACACAATTTTTGCCCGAAATGGCAAGAGACAAAGGCACCGTTTTTAGCCGTGCGGCAATGGTAAATGATGATAGTTTTATTTATGTGGTAGATGGTATAAAAACAGCTAGAAAGTTTGTTGGAAAAAATGAAAACGTAATTTTTAAATTGAATGCAGCTTCATCACCTTACCATAAAGGGTTAACACTTGTTGAGTCCAGTTCACAATTTGATAAAACATTTAACTGGCAGGGTAATAAAAAAGCAGGTACAATTAATTATTTTCAATATGCAATTGTGGTTAGTAATTCAGAATGGGCGGTACCTTACGGGGATAACAAAGCAAAATAAATGTTAGTATTTTTGGCCGCAGATTCGCAGATTAGTCTG
>JANOTH010000297.1:0-23127 GCA_031416275.1 Ferruginibacter sp.
CATACCTGTATTAAACAAAAACGCAGCCAAAAATGTAGCTGCGCATTTTAAAATTTAACACTAATTCTTCATGCTTAGTAAAGAAAAAATTACTCGTTCGTTTTTATTTTTCTAAAAACCAACAAAGCTAGAATAGCCAACACAGCCCCTATTATGCCAAGTATATGATAATTTATTACCCTTTTTGCAGCATCATTTGTAACGATAGCGCCACCAATGGCTGCAATAATGCCTGTACTTAATTGTTGTATGCTACTATTCACAATAAGAAAAGAACCCCTTTCTTTTGATACAACCGTACTCGTTACATGTGCATTACCAACTACCATTCTGCTACCGCTAAAAATAAAAAGCGTACTGCAAACCGGCATTAGAACCCACAAATTATTGGTTTGGATATTTGGAATAGCCAATAGTGGCACCATTGCTAAAAAGGTTAAAATTGTGTACACAGGTACACGACCATATTTATCACTTAATTTACCGACTAGTGGACTACAAAATACTGTGAGTAAACCGCCAACTATATAGATAAGTGGCACATCTGTTTTATAGTTTATACTAAGGTTGTAGGTAAAAAAATCCGTTAAAAAAGGGATAATACTAAAATGACTCATGATGAGCAAACTACTTAAAAGCAATGCCCATCTTTTGTTAGCTTCATTGAAAACCTGCTTTAAAATTTCTATCATCGTTTGCTTTGCTATGCCATCCTTTAAATGTTCGGTAAAACGCGGAACAATAAACACAGCCATAATAAAAACGGCCATACATATAAAACCAAGTATCATAAAAGGGGTATGCCATTGAAATTGACCGGCAAGCCACAACCCACCGGGCACTCCAACAACACTCGCCAATGCGAAACCTGTCATCAAGATACCCATTGCCTGCCCTCTTCTTTGCGGTGCAACATAATCGCCCACCATACTTAAAATAGTGCTGCCGCCTATACCACCAAAAAGACCGGTTAAAAATCTTGCACCTAAAAGCTGTTGGTAATTATTAGAAAGGCCACATAAAAAAGTGCCGATTGTGAAACCTGCATATACAATGAGCAAAACCTTTTTTCTGTCAAATCTGTCCACATAGGCAAGGCATGCCATGGAGCTAATAAATGCACCAATGCTGAAAACCGAAACTATTCTGCTGAACTGCGTACTGTCAATTCCCCAAAGTTTTTTTAATACCGGTCCGAGTGGCATCACGATCATAAAATCTACAATATTTGTAAACTGTACCAATGCCAATATCATCAGGAGAACAATCTCGTTTCTTTTCATACGCATGTTAAAGCACAAAGATACTTTTTGGTTTGGTGTTACAACAACGAAATAAAGAACAAGAAAAACTAGTTCCCTAACTCACGCAAGAGCCATTTTTTACAACTGCATCAGGTGCTACAAATTTTAATTTTCCATCTGCATCTTCTGCCATCAAGATCATTCCATTACTTTCAATGCCACGCATTTTGCGGGGTGCTAAATTAGCTACCACCACAACCTGTTTTCCAACAATATCATCAGGTTGAAAGTGAAGCGCAATACCGCTTACAACTGTTCTCCTTTCAAAACCTAAATCAATTTCCAGTTTCAATAGCTTATCTGCTTTTTCTACTTTTTCTGCACTTACTATTGTTCCAACTTTCAAATCAATTTTTGCAAAGTCATCAAATTGGATTTCAGATTTGAGTGCCTCCCTAAATCCCTCCGGGGGAGGGACTTGAGAATCCGATACTTTGATGTCTGTTTGTAGATTCGAAGGTTCATTCGTGGTCTGTTGTCCGTTGTCTGTCGTCATTTTGATACCTGCACTTTTAATTTTTAATTTTTCTATTTGTTCAGTCACTTCTGTATCCTCTATTTTTCTAAACAAGAGTTCGGGCGGTCTCAATGAATACCCAACACTCAAAAGCTTTACCGAGCCAGCATTTTCCCAGCCAAGCATCTTATCCACCGTCTTCATCATAGTACACATTCTCTTGGCTGCATTTGGCAAAAATGGATTAATAAATATTGCGAGGTTTGCAGTTAACTGTAAACAAATGTGCAGACAATTATCAATCTGCTGCTGTGGAGTACCGGCCTCCCTAAATCCCTCCACAGGAGGGACTCCAGACTCCGCTACTTTTTGAGCGTTTGCATTTTCATCTAGGTTTTGCAAAGCCCGTCCTGTGGAGGGGTTTGGGGAGGCTATCTGCTTTGCAACAATCCACGGCTGTTTATCCTGCATGTATTTATTTCCTTTCCGGGCAAGGTCAATTACTTCTGCCTGCGCATCTCTAAACTTATAGGCCTCAATATTCTGTTCTATTTTTTGCTTGGTAATCTTTATTTCTTCCAGCATTTGTTTGTCCGCATCATCCATTATTTCGTTGTGAAACTTTGGCACTTTTCCCCCACACAGTTTGTGCATCAGCACGAATGCCCTGTTTATAAAATTTCCAAACACCGCCACCAATTCACCATTTACTGCATCCTGAAAACCTTTCCATGTAAACTCACTGTCTTTGGTTTCGGGCGCAATCGCTGTTAAATAATAACGCAATGCATCTACCATTTGGTCGCCACCATTTTCCTTTTTTACAAAGTCATTTATAAAATCTTCCATTTCAATACTCCATCCACGGCTTGTGCTCATCTTATCTCCTTCCAAATTCATAAACTCATTACTCGGAACATTATCAGGCAAAATATTGCCATGCAACTTTAACATGATGGGAAAAATGATTGCATGAAATACGATGTTATCTTTTCCAATAAAATGTACAAGTTTGGTATCTCCATCGTACCAGTAAGGCTTCCAGTCTTTATCATTATCTAACGCCCATTGTTTGGTAGCGCTAACGTAACCAATAGGTGCATCAAACCAAACGTAGAGAACTTTCCCAGCCTCCCTAAATCCCTCCACTGGAGGGACTTCAGACTTCACTACCTTCAGGCTCTTTTTTGTTAATTCATGAATAATTTTTTTTATAACATTCTCTGTATCATCAAAAACTTCATCGTTTGTAAATCTGATAACATCGAAACCTAATTTATTTAATTCTGATGTTCTTACCTCGTCACTTAAAACATTATCAGGGACTTGATGAATAAGGCCATCAATTTCAATTATTATTTGCTGAGGTAAACAAACAAAATCTGCAATGTAACTTCCAATAATATGCTGGCGTCTAAATTTAAAGCCTCCTAGTTTTTTACCACGTAATATTTCCCACATAAACATTTCAGCTTTTGTAGGATTACTTCTTTGCTCTGCAACAAACTTTTTAAGTAAACTATAGATCATTGGATCCGCCAGATTGTACTTAAAAGAACTGTCATCACTTTCAGTCTCCAAAGTCCCTCCTGTGGAGGGATTTAGGGAGGCAGGAACCTTTATACCCCAATCTAAATCCCTAGTTACTGCACGTGGCTGCAAACCCATTTCTATCCATCCTTTGCATTGCCCTACCACATTGGCTTTCCAATCTTCTTTATGATCTTCTAAAATCCATTTACGCAAAAAATCTTCATGCTTGTTCAATGGCAAATACCAGTGTGTAGTTGCTTTTTTAATGGGCGTTTTACCGCTCAATGTACTACGTGGATTTATTAGTTGTTCAGGACTTAAAGATGTTCCGCATTTTTCACATTGGTCACCAAAGGCGCCTTCGTAACCGCATACAGGGCATGTACCCGTAATGTACCTGTCTGCTAAAAAAGATTGTGCTTCTTCATCAAAAAACTGCTCGGTTTCCTTTTGTTCTAAATCACCATTATTGTTGAGCATGGTAAAAAATTCCTGCGCCGTTTCGTGGTGAATTGGCGATGAAGTGCGGTGATAAATATCAAATGAAATACCTAAGTCTGCCATATTGCGTTTCAGCATTGCATGGTATTTATCTACTATTGCCTGCGGCGTGGTATTTTCCTTCATAGCCTGCATGGTAATAGCAGCGCCATGTTCATCGCTTCCACAAACGTAAACAACATCTTTTTTTAAAGCACGCAAATAGCGCACATAAATATCTGCCGGTAAATAAGCGCCTGCAAGGTGACCGATGTGTTTTGGTCCGTTTGCATAAGGCAGTGCCGAAGTAATCAAGTATCTTTTTGGGTCAGTCATAAGTTTGCAAAAATACCTAAAGCATTAGCAAAAGCCAAACAAACAAAAAAGAGGCTATCTCATAAATAAAAAAGTGCCTAAGATTGGCTTAAATGACTATACTTCTCCATCAGGGATCCGAATAAAAGGAGGCTGCCTCGTGCTTATGAGACAGCCTCCTTCTTATATAAAATCATTACTTAATTATTTTATGAGCTCATCAATCTTTCCTTGTGGCGATAACACTTTATTACATTTTTCAACCACCATCTCTTTAGCCAAATTAAAGGTAGCTGTCTGCAAGATTTTCTCAGACGATGAACCTATTTTCACTATATATTTTCCGGCCTCTGCTACCCAGCTTGAAGCATTTGTATCAAAAGAAGCGATGTCTTTTGGATTAATTTCAAAATTAATGGTCTGCATAGCACCCGGTTGTAAAAGAGCTGTTTTTCCGAATGATTTTAATTCGAGTGCAGGTTTTTGTAGTTTTTGAGAGGGAGCAGTTATGTATAACTGTACTACCTCTTTACCTGCTACTTTTCCGCTATTTTTCACAACGACACTCACAATGGTTTTACCTGTAAACGTTGATGCACTCAGTTTTAAATTGCTGTATTCAAAATTTGTATAGCTTAAGCCATAACCAAATTCATATGCGGGTTTTATTTTAAATGTATTAAAATATCTGTACCCTACGAAAATACCTTCTGTGTAAATTGATTCAGAATCAAAGCCCATTACCAATCCACCCATACCCATATTTGGTTTGTCAGATAAATTTTTCCCGGGAAAAGATCTTGCACTTGGTTCGTCACTATAACTTACAGGGAATGTAGTAGCAAGTTTCCCAGATGGATTTATTTTCCCGCTTAAAATATCGGTTACAGCATTGCCTGCCTCCTGCCCTCCTTGCCATGTAAGTAAAATAGCATCAACATCATTTCTCCAGGATGAAACGTCTACAACGCCACCCGTGTTTAAAATAGCAATAACTTTTTTATTTTGTGCATGGTAGGCAACTGATACATTTTTTATCAATCCTTTTTCTGCCTCGCTTAAATAGTAATCATTCTCTAATTTTCTATCCTGAAATTCGCCTGCATTTCTTCCAATTGTAATAAAAGCAATATCCGTTTCTTCAACTTTTTTAGCAAGCACTTCTTTTGTAATATCCATCTCCGGGAAAGGTGCAGGTAGTTCAAAAAAATACTTTTTCTTTGGCGCTTTCTCTTTCTCTATCGCAATAAATTTTTCATAACTATTCTTTAATGCTGCGTCAATTTCATAACCTGCATTTTTTAACCCATCCACCAAGGATACGGTGTAAGCCTCATTCACATCCCCACTTCCAGTACCGCCAGATATAAAATTGTAAGAAGTATTTCCAAATGCGGCTATCTTTTTCAAGCCCTTTACTAATGGTAAGGTGTTATTATCATTTTTAAGTAATATCATTCCTTCTGCGGCAGCAGATCGTGCAATTAGTGCGTTGGCTTTAAGATCAGGTTTATTGTTATAATTATATTTTTTGTAGGCTGGCGATTGCAAAACTATGTTCAAAATTCTTTCACAGTTTTCATCCAAAATTTTTATATCTAGTTGCCCATTTTTTACTGCGGCTGTAAGCGAATTTAATTGTTCGTCTGTACCTGGCATCAACAAATCATTTCCTGCTTTCATTTGCGCAATGGCATCTTTCCCACCAAACCAGTCCGTCATTACAAATCCTTTAAAACCCCACTCTTCTCTTAGGATCGTTGTCAGTAAACTATAATCCTCAGAGGTATATGTACCATTTATTTTGTTGTAAGAACTCATCACTGTCCAAGGTTGGGACTTTTTTACCGCAATCTCAAAGCCTCGTAAATAAATTTCACGCAATGCCCTTTCGCTAATAATAGAGTTTACATAATTACGGTTTGTTTCCTGGTTGTTTGCAGCATAATGCTTTATAGATGTTCCAACGCCGTTGGATTCAATACCATTAACCATGGCAGCTGCCATGTTGCCTGACACAACAGGATCCTCTGAATAATATTCAAAGTTTCTTCCACCTAAAGAGTTGCGATGTATGTTAAGTGCAGGCGCAAGTAATACATCTGCACCATAAGCTTTTACCTCACTTCCCATAGCCTGCCCAACTTTTTTAACAAGATTTACATCCCAGGTGCTTGCCAATAATGTTCCTACGGGAAATGCTGTACAATAAAAAGTTTTAGTTTTATCATTATCCCTTGTAGGTTGAATACGCAACCCTGCCGGACCATCCGCCAAAATAATGGAAGGTATTCCCAACCGCTTAACAGGAAAAGTAGAGCCAGCAGCACCAGGCACCCTATCTTTAATTGCTCCCACCGTAGGGCCATTGTTTAATCCCGGCAAATTCATTCCCATCCCTATCACAAGTTTTAATTTTTCCTCAGTAGTCATTTGCATTACCAACTGTTTGGTATTTAATTTATTGGCCTGAGCAAAAACAGATAATGCAAAAACAATAAAACATGTACATAAGGATATTTTTTTCATAACAATAATTTTCATTGTGTTAATTTGACACATAGATAAATCAATTTATTCATACCATAAAATATATTTGTATTTCGGCTTTCACCATTACATTTGGTAATGGGTTTTGAAAAAGAAATAAAACTGCTGTTTGATAAAGGTTATGAGATTTATTTGAGGAATATTTCTGTTGATTGTGTAATATTTGGCTTTCACAACGATGCATTAAAAGTGTTGTTGCTTAAGATTAAATATGCAGATGAATTTGCCCTGCCAGGTGGTTTTATTTTGAAGGATGAGCATATAGACTCAGCCGCAAATCGGGTCTTAAAAGAACGCACTGGTTTGCAGGATATTTTTATGCAGCAGTTTCATGTATTCAGTGAGCCCAACCGTTCCACAAAAAAAATAAATAAAAAATTTCTTGATAATTCAGGTATCAGCATGAATGAAAGCTGGATGTTTGAAAGATTTATTACTGTTGGCTTTACCGCCTTAGTGGATTTTACCAAAGTACAGCCGGTAGCAGACAGCTTTTCCCAATTCTGTGAATGGTATGATATAAATAACATACCTACACTAATTCTAGATCATAATAACATACTAAAAAATGCATTGAATAACCTTCGGATGCAGCTTAATTATCAACCAGTAGGATACAATCTTTTGCCTAAAAAATTTTCTATGCCTGATCTTCAAAAATTATACGAAACTATACTGGATGTAAAATTAGACAGACGTAATTTTCAGAGAAAAATTATTGCAACAGGTATTTTAAAAAAATTGGAAGAGACAAAAAAAGATGTAGCCCACAAAGCGCCTTTCCTTTATAAGTTTGATTTAAGGGTCTATCACAAAACACTGCAGGTTGGTATGGGCTTTAATATTTAATCAAAACTAGAATTGCAGAGTATTTAAAAATGCCTTTCCTTATGATATGCCCATTTTCGAAAAAAATAATTTAAGATAATTATGCAACCATTGCAAGAGCGTTGTCAGTTGCCTGTGGTTGTTTACCTAACTCCTTCATTACTCTAAAGTGAGATGCAACTGCCTGCCCTAATGTATTGTAATAATTATAAGGCATATTGTATTGTTTGCATTTCTCTTGCACAATCTTGCTTATTTCAGGGTAATGTATGTGACTAACCTTTGGGAAAAGGTGGTGTTCAATCTGGTAGTTTAAACCACCTACAAACCAAGAAATGATTTTGCTATCCATTGCAAAATTACTTGTCGTTTTTAATTCGTGCTCTGCCCACGCAGTTTCAAGATGTTTTGTTTGGTCTAATGCTATATGCTCAAACTCTGTATTTTCTACAACGTGTGCCAATTGAAATACAAATGAAAGTGTAATACCTAAAGTCATATTTGCAACCATGTAACCCGCAAACCAACCACCTAAGCCCCAAACGTAAATTGGTAATGCTACAAAAACAGTTAGATAGTAAATTTTTGTTGCCCAGAAGATGATGTGATTTTTTGTACTCATCTTCCACAACTCTGTGCCATTAATTTTTTTGCTGAAATATTTTGTAGGATCCATTATGAACACCCAAAAGATAACTGATAATGAATAAATAAATGGCATATACAAATACTGCACTTTATGCGCAGGCACCCATTTTTGAGATTCACACTGGCGAATGATAGGGCTTTTAGCAATATCATCATCAATACCATCTACATTGGTATATGTATGGTGGATAATATTGTGTTTTTGTTTCCAGAAATAAGAACTTGCTCCCAATGCATTTGCTGATAGACCTACAAAATCGTTTAATTTAGAATTGGGACTATAGCTGCCATGGTTGGCATCGTGCATAACTGCAAAACCAACACATGCCATTAAAAAACCCAATGGCACACAAAGCATAAGGGCTGTAAGCCAATCTAATTGTACATTCATTAAAACAAGGTAAATACCCAATACACCACCTACTAAAAGAAAAGTTTTTATGAACAAGCGCCAATCTCCTGTTTTACTTATATTATTATCTTTAAAATACCCATCAACACTTGTTTTTAGGTCTTGAAAAAATGAGTTGTCCTTATTATTAAAAACTATCTTAGCCATCTTTATTTATTTGTCCTTTATTAAAATTTTGTTGAAGGTAACTGAAGCTGTTGTTAACTAAATCCTAACGACTGTTAGCCTTGTGGTAAAAATACAAAAAAATATATTTTCACCTAATTTAATTTGAAGGGAGTATACATTTCAAAAGAAGGAATAACAGCTGAAAAAGTTCTTTTGTTCAAAATATTCTCAAATAAGTAACTGCCCTTCATCTTACCAATGTCTGTGTTTAGATTGCAACCACTTATATATTGGTATTTTTCTGACGGATTTATTACCGGTTGTATTCCTATGACCCCCTCCCCTTCAACATCCCTTGTTACACCGTTGCTGTCAAATATTATCCAATGGCGACTTAACAATTTTACAGGAAAGCTGTTTTTATTTTCTATTGTAACCCTGTAGGCAAACATAAATTCGCTGTTGGCAACATTGCTGTACTCTGCCTGGTAAAATGTTTCAACGCTAACATTTACGCCTTCTGATATTTTGCTGACCATAGCCTTAAATTTTTTTTGAATGTTTAAATCCATTTTTCAAAAGCCATTGTAAAACCTTATCTCTATTATCGCCCTGTACTAAAATTTCACCGTCTTTAACTGACCCTCCTGTTCCGCAAGCCGTTTTTAGTTTCTTTCCAATATCTTCTTTATCAGCATTTGTGCCAATAAAATGCTCTATCAATGTTACCATTTTTCCACCTCTGTGTTTTTTATCAAGCCTTATCTTTATTTTCTGCTCCGCAGGAAGAAGTGTTTGTTGCTCTTCCTCTTTTTCTTCCTCTATTTTAAAATTTGGATCCGTTGAATAAACAAGACCTGATAAAGAATTTATTTTTTTTGACATGTTGAATAGTTTCGGGTTGAGAGTTTCGGGGTGAGAGTTAACTAACTCATAACCCTTAAATTACAAATCAATTGGTTTTAAGTTGACTTCTCGAGTTTAATAAACCCGTAACCTATCACCCGTAACTCGTAACCTATAAATAAACATACTTTTTAAACAATTATTGCTTTTAAACTTAAATCTAAACTTACCGCCTGGTGTATTACAGCTCCACTGCTTATAAAATCAACCCCTGTAGTTGCATAGCTTTCAATAGTATCTAAATTAATGCCCCCGCTAGCTTCTGTCTCGTATTTACTATCAATTATTTTAAGCGCTTCTACTATTTTTTCAGGTGTAAAATTATCCAACATAATTACGTTTACTTTACCTGTCTGCATCACTTTCTCAACATCTTCCAAACTTCTCGTTTCCACTTCAATTTTTAAACTTAAATTATTTTGTTGTACATAATCATAAGCATAGTTTATGGCCCTTTCAATACCTCCACTGTAATCAATGTGATTATCTTTCAACATAATCATATCGTATAAACCAAAACGATGGTTGGTTCCGCCGCCAATTTTTACTGCTGCTTTCTCCAACAATCTAAAATTAGGTGTCGTTTTTCTGGTGTCTAATAGCTTTGTTTTATACCCACTTAATTTATCTACGTATTTTTTTGTAAGTGTGGCAATGCCACTCATTCGTTGCATGCTATTTAACACAAGGCGTTCGCAAGTAAGAATTGTATGAACCTTAGCAGACACCTCAAATGCAGTTTCGCCAAACTTCATTACATCCCCATCTTTTTTATAGGCATTAAATATAATACCGGGCTCAACAAACCTAAATATTGCTTCTGCAACTTCCATTCCTGCAAGTACACCATCCTGCTTTATTTTTAAAACAGCTTTGCCATTTGCATCTTCTTTAATTGTAGACAATGTAGAGTGGTCACCATCTCCAATATCTTCTGCAAGCGCATTTTTAATTAAGTTATTGAGTGCAGTTTTATCAATCATAATGTAAAGTTAGTAAACGGTGGTGCTGCTACAATTCTAAATGCAGATAAAAACGTTAATGGGGATAAAACAAAAAACTCCTGCTTTTCAGGAGTTTTAATGACATTGTTTTAAATTATTTATTTTTCGAATTTAATTTCTTGTAACGTCTGTTTATCAGCTTTCTTTTTAAGGTTAAGTGTGCATCTAAAAATACCGTTAGACGTTGTTAAGGTACCAATGCAAAATTCTGCCCCGCCACTCTCACCCTGGTGCAGAATGGAAAAAGCCTTCACGTTGTTAATAGCGAAAAAATCTCTCAGTACCAACTCACCCTGAGCCTTACTATAGTTTGTACTTTTTCCGTTGATGGTAATTTCCACGGTATTATCAAAGTATTTAGAAACCGAAGCAGCATTACCTGATTTTATAGCATTTACCACATCAGTTAAACTAGTAGGTGTTGTAAAAGAACTGAGCGCAAACACAGTGGCAATTATTGTAAATATTTTTTTCATAATCTTTTTTTATTTCACTCCCTCTTTGCTAAAAGTATGCCACATCAATACCGTCACATTCTTTTAGGCTTGTTTGGCTTCTTTATAACAAATTTCTATTCTTTTTAGAAGATTTGTAAAGAAACTTAGCTTTGTGGTATGCAGTATAAAAAAACAATTCTTATAATAATGGACGGCTGGGGGCTTGGAAAAGTAAAAAGCAGTGATGCGATACAACATGCCGATACGCCATTTGTAACCTCTCTATACAAAAAATACTCAAATAGTACACTTGTAACTTGCGGCGAAGCTGTAGGCTTGCCTGACGGACAAATGGGAAACAGTGAAGTTGGGCATTTAAACCTTGGAGCTGGCAGAATAGTATATCAAGATTTGCAACGTATTAATGTTGCCATAAGAGACAAAAGTTTTGAACAAAACGAGCAACTACTAAACAGCATTGAATATGCAAAAAAGAAAGGAGTGACATTACATTTGATGGGGCTTGTTAGCAATGGTGGCGTACACTCACACATCAACCATATAAAGGCAATTACGAGTTTATGCGTTGCACACAATTTTCATAATGTACTTATACATGCTTTTACCGACGGAAGAGATACTGACCCTAAAAGCGGGTTCGATTTTTTAAAGGAACTACAACAGCATCTTGATGTTACAACAGGTAAAATAGCCACCGTAACAGGTAGATATTATGCAATGGACAGGGATAAAAGATGGGAACGGGTAAAAATTGCCTACGATGCTTTGGTACATGCTACAGGTGAAAAGACTAAAGATATTTTAGCATCGGTACAATCATCTTACGAAAAAGACATTACCGACGAATTTATTTTGCCATTGATAAATGCTGATGCAGGTGTTACTACAATTAAAAATGCTGACGCAGTATTGTGTTTTAATTTTCGAACAGACAGATGTAGGGAAATTACCGAAGTGCTCACACAAATTGAAATGCCGCTGTTTGATATGCATACACTCGATGTGCATTTTACAACCATGACAAATTATGACAATACCTACAAACATATTTTTGTAATGTATGATAAAGACAATCTTGACAATACCATTGGACAGGTAATTTCAGCAGCAGGAAAAACGCAACTTCGCATAGCTGAAACAGAGAAATATCCTCACGTAAGTTTTTTCTTTAGCGGCGGAAGAGAAATGGTTTTTGAAGGAGAAAAAAGAATTATGGTACCATCGCCAAAAGTTGCAACATACGATTTACAGCCACAAATGAGTGCTTACGAAGTGGCTGATGCAGCGATTACTGCCATAGAAAATACAGCTCCGGATTTTGTATGTTTAAATTTTGCTAATGCAGATATGGTGGGGCATACCGGTGTATGGGAAGCTGTTATAAAGGCAGTAGAAACAGTAGATGAATGTGTTGAAAAAGTAGTGACTACTGCACTTGAAAAAGATTATGCCGTTTTTTTATTGGCTGACCATGGCAATGCCGATTACGAAATAAACGAAGATGGAACGCCAAATACTGCGCACACCTTAAACCTAGTTCCATTTTTTATAATTGATAAGCAATGGAAAGGAGAAATAAAGCCGGGTAAACTCGGCGATGTGGCCCCAACTATTTTAAAAATGATGGGGTTGGATATTCCGATAGAAATGAAGGGTGATATTTTGATATAAGTACAGCATCCTACTTACCCACAAGCAGCGGTTTTACAAAAGAATTTGTCTATATTTATACGGTAAAACCCTAACTTATGACCGAAGAGCAAATGCTTGCCGGAACACTCAGAAATAATGCTGCTGCGCAGGAGGCACTATACGACCGTTACAGCCCACGCATGCTTGCTGTATGTTATCGCTTTGCAAAAAGCAGAGAAGACGCAGAAGACATGTTGCAGGAAGGCTTTATTAAAATATTTACACAGTTACATCAATATAGAAATGAAGGTGCACTTGAAGGCTGGATTAGGAGAATTATTGTGCACACTTGCATTAATGTATTAAAGAAAAACAAGAAGTTTTCTGAAACTGTTGATTTAATACATGCCAACGCTTTTCATACAAAAGAAGATTTAATACCAAGTATTATACAGGCCAAACAGGTTGTTGAATGTATTCGTATGCTACCACTTGGTTATAAAACTGTGCTTAATCTTTATGCTATAGAAGGTTACTCTCATAAAGAAATTGGGCAAATGCTGGATATTGAAGAAAGTACGAGCCGTAGCCAATACACAAGAGCAAAAGTTATGTTGGAAGATATTTTGGTGAAAAAGAACATCATTGACAAATCTCAATACAAAAACCAATACGCAAAATCAAACATTAAAAATTAAAACAACAACCCTTACCACTAACGTACAATGATTGAGTGAAAATGGAAGAAAACAATTACAGGGACGAATTTGAACTTTTTTTAAAAGAAAGTGCTGATGACTTCAAAATGGTGCCATCCCGGAAAGTTTGGTACAGCATATACAATAACCTGCACCCAGATAGAAGATGGCCGTCGATGGCTGTTTGTTTGTTTATATTAACAGCAGTACTATACATCGGTATTGCAAACAATAATTCAATTAGTAACGCTGCACGAAAAGCCTCATCCGAAAATTTCTCCTACAACCAAAATGAAAAAAATATTGAAACTAATATTACATTTTCAGCAAGCGACTACATAAAACCAAAAGGTAAAAAACTACAGCAATTTTCTCTTACAAACGATAACAAAGAAAATATTTTGTCAGGCGAGAGTAGATTTTTTGCTGATGAGGAAACTGCGTTAATCCCAAATTCAAACATTTCTACTGTAAATGTTGCTGAAAAATTTGCAACAACAAATACATCTACCCCTAACATTAATACCAGCGTAAAGTATGATGCTCCAAAAACTATTCAACAAAAAGTATCTATATTGAATGATCAGTTGATTGCTGAGCATAAAGAAAAATCCTTATCAGAAAATATAGCCTTCACAACACTAGAAAGTGTTAATGCTGAAATTAGTCCTATAAAGCTGTACGGTACTGAAGCTGTTCTGCAAAAAAATGAATTATCTATTATCGAAAAAAGCTGGACAGAAGACTATGCATTTAGAAATAAACCCGCTGTAAATAAACTTAAACAAAACGGAGCTTTATCATACTACATCACCCCTTCTTCAGGTTACAGAAGTTTTTCCAAAACATCAAAAAGTGTTAGCAATGCAAATACATCATCATTTGTGGCTGCTAGAGCCACCAACGACGCAACTGTATTGTTAGATAATGCTGCACTTAATTTAGAAGTAGGGGCAACATTGCAGTACAAAGTGTCTAAAAAAGTAAGATTAAGAGGTGGTCTGCAAGGTAATTATACCAATTATGTATCAAATGTTACTGCATTAGGTCATCCTTCACAAACGTCTATTGCATTAAATTCTTACAACAACTACATTCGATCTTCTAATTATTCAACAAAGGCAGGGAACGAAAAAATAAATAAAACCACTTTGCAAATCGCTTTACCATTGGGAGCTGATTTTAAAATTGCAGGGAATGAAAAAATAAATTGGTTTGTAGGCGGAACTTTGCAACCAACTTATGTTGTAAGTGGCAGTGCATTTGTATTATCAGCTGATGAAAAATATTATATATCAGAAACCGCATTACTAAGAAAATTAAATCTTAACACTGCCATTGAAACTTTTATCAGCTTTAAATCTTCCAACGGAGCTGTTTTAAGTGTAGGCCCACAATTTCGTTATCAGCTACTATCTACCTATAGAAAAGAATATGGATATTCAGAGAAGATTTATAACGTAGGGGTAAAAGTTGGTGTTACTACTCCATTCTAAAAAAAGCTACTTACTTTGAAAATATTGGTTAACAACCAAAGCAACTTTTTAGGACTATATTATTTTATGGGTTTAAAGAGATGACCTATTTTTGAAAAATGTTTAACCGTATTTTGATATGTACAATTTTATTCATTTCAGGCTGTAATGGAAATAGTAAAAATGCAACATCCACCTACATAACTGATAATAATCCTCAGGTTATTGTTGGAGATACTGTCTCAAATTTCTTTCCAGTAACATCGTACTTAAAAGGAGAAGTATTTGGAATAAAAACTATCGGTATTACTCCAATAAAGAAAACGATAGTTGGTAACAAAATGGACTCCATCTATGTAAAGGAGGTAGAATACGAAAGCACATTCGCTGCGTTTTTGTCTCCAATTATTGATACCGCAAATTTAAAAAATACCTATACAGAAAAGCGGTTTTTAGATCAAACCCTAAATGCTTTTACTTTTACCTACGACCCTACGGATGGTAAACAAAATAACTTTGCGTTTAAACATTGGGATGTGTATGTTGACCCTGAAACAAATAAAGTAAGGCGAATTTATTTAACAAAGAAAGTTGACAATGAGACAGAACTTTTGCTGACCTGGCAAAGCGGCAAATGGTGCAAAATAATTACGCTAAAAAATGCTGCGATCATTAAAGAAGAAAAAATATCCTGGAGCTACGAAGAATAATGACACAAAAAGAATTTTCATCCATATCATCTACTATACCTACAAACCCAGGTATCTATAAATATTACAATGCTGCAAATGAATTAATTTATGTGGGCAAAGCAAAACACCTACGCAAAAGGGTAAGTAGCTATTTTAATAAAATGAAGACCAGCTATAAAACGGCTGAGCTTGTAAACCGCATTCGTAAAATAGAATTTACAATTGTAAATACCGATCAGGACGCATTTTTACTGGAAAATTCATTAATTAAAGAACACCAGCCACTCTTCAACATAAATTTAAAAGATGACAAAACATACCCTTATATAGTTGTAAAAAATGAACCTTTTCCTAGAGTATTTTTAACCAGAAGGAAGATTAAAGACGGCTCGCAATATTTAGGTCCTTTTACCTCCGTAGGTAAAGTGCGAGATCTGCTAAACTTTATAAAACAAAACATACAACTCCGTACCTGTAAACTTAATTTAACGCAACAGAATATTGAAAAGGGAAAATTTAAAGTTTGTCTTGAATACCATTTAGGGAACTGCAAAGGACCCTGCGAAGCCTTTCAAACTGTAGAAGATTACAATGAAGGTATAGCACAACTAAAGGATTTATTAAAGGGAAATTTAAACCCTGTTATAAATAATTACAAGAATAAAATAAAAGAACATGCTGCAAATATGGAGTTTGAAAAGGCAGCAATTTACCAGCATAAAATTGAACATTTAAAACTGTACGAATCTAAATCTGCAGTAGTAAATACAAATACTGGAACAGTTGATGTATTTACCATTTTAGAAGAAGGCGATACTGCATACGTAAATTACTTAGCGGTAAATAACGGCAGTATTATACAAACAAAAACCATTACGCTACAGAAAAAACTTGAAGAAGAACCCGCAGAGATTTTAGCATTTGCAGTAGCACAACTAAGACAAGTTTTTGAAAGTGAAGCAAGAGAAATCATATTACCATTTGAAATAGATTATGTAGAACCTGATACGCTTATTACAGTACCAAAGGCAGGCGATAAAAAGAAGCTTTTGGACCTATCTCAAAAAAATGTGAATTATTTTAAGGCGGAATTGAACGCAAAGAAATTGTTGAAGCTGGAGGATAAAACGAATGATGAAAAAAATGCAGTGCTTTTGCAATTGCAGCAAAATTTACAACTGAAGGAATTACCGGTGCACATAGAATGTTTTGATAACTCAAATTTTCAAGGAAGTTATCCGGTAGCTGCGATGGTTTATTTTAAAAATGGCGAACCAAGCAATAAAGATTACAGGCATTATAATATAAAAACGGTTGATGGCATTAATGACTTTGCATCTATGGCGGAAGTTGTTTACAGGCGCTATAAGAGACTTACAGACGAAGGAACAGCATTGCCACAACTAGTAATTATTGATGGTGGTAAAGGCCAATTAAGTTCTGCAATGGAGAGCATAGATAAATTAAAACTAAGAGGAAAAATTACTTTGGTAGGGCTTGCAAAAAATAAGGAGGAAATATTTTTTGATGGGGACACAGAATCTTTATTATTGCCATGGGACAGCGAAAGCTTAAAGCTAATTCGCAGAATAAGAGATGAAGTGCATCGATTTGGAATTACATTTCACAGAAACAAAAGAAGTAAGGGTACTTTTAAAAATGAACTGGAGGGTATTAAAGGCATAGGTAAACTAACTGCAGATTTGTTGTTGAAAGAATTTAGATCTGTTAAAAAAATAAAGGAAGCTAGCGATGCTGAGATTGAAAAGGTTGTTGGAAAATCGAAATTAAAAATGTTGCGAGAACAATTGAATAATGGCAATGAAAACTAATAACTTTTATCTTCAATCGTATCTTTTATTGCGAGATAGCTAAGGTATCTTTCTTCAGAAATTACGCCGTCATTTATGGCAGCTTTTACTGCGCAACCGGGCTCATTAAAATGCTGACAATTATTAAATTTACACTCATTCATCACTGCACGCATTTCAGGATAATATTGTGCCAATTCATTTTTAGGTACATCAACTAAACCCATTTCTCTAATACCAGGGGTATCTATAATGCTTCCGCCAAAAGGCAAATCAAACATTTCTGCAAAAGTGGTTGTGTGCATTCCTTTACCGCTCCAATCGCTCACAGCAAGGGTTTTCAGCGCTAAGTCCGGAAAAACATAATTTATAAAAGTAGACTTTCCTACACCAGAATGTCCACTGAGCAATGTTATTTTATCCTTTAGCAACTCCTTCACTTCAGCAGTTCCAATATTTTTTTCGATACTCATCAGCATTATTTTATAACCAATGGCTTCGTAATTTTTTTTTGCGAGTTCAAATTTTTCCTGCTCCTTTTCTTTGTATAAATCTGCTTTATTAAAAACGATGATTGCTGGTACACGGTAAGCCTCTGAGGTAATTAGAAATCGATCTATAAAACCGAAAGAAGTTTTTGGATCTTTTAGTGTAGCAAAAAGCAGCGACTGATCTAAATTAGCAGCTACAATATGGTGAAGATTTTTATTGTGGGGGGAAACACGATTTATGTAGTTTCTTCTTTCGTGTATTTTTGAAATCACCAAATTTCCCTCCACTACTTCTTCATCTATTTCTACAATATCACCGACAGCAATAGGATTGGTAGAGGTAATACCCTCAATTTTTAGCTTACCTTTTAATCTGGCATTTACAAATTCACCTTCGCTATTTTTTAAAATATACCAACTACCTGTAGATCTGTAAACTGTTGCCTGCATGGTTGCAAGTTAAATAAAGCTTAGGGAAACTTTCTAAAAACGAGGTAACGGAGCAAAATTTCGAGCAATAAAAAAAATGCTGCACCAGTGGCAAATGGTAAAAATTTATCAGTAAACCTGGTTGTAGTTGTAATTTCCACTTTACTTTTTTCCAGCTCATCTATGGTGGAGTATATCCCGGTAAGACCTTCATTATCCTTTGCACGAAAATATTTTCCACCGGTTTCGTCAGCAATTTGTTTCATCAATTTTTCATCTATAGAAACCTTTACTGTTCGTATCTGAACCCCAACGGCTGTTTGCTCAGGCTGAGGCGCAAAGCCATCTGTACCAACACCAATAGTATATACTTTTATACCGAACGCTTTTGCAATTTCTTTTGCCGTTTTAGGGTCAATTAGGCCACCATTGTTTTCACCATCTGTCAGCAGAATTACAATTTTAGTTTTAGTTTTTGAATTGCGCAGCCTGTCAACACTTGTGCTAAGCCCGGAGCCAATTGCAGTACCATCTTCCAGCAGCCCAAAGCGAATATTTTGTACAGCAGAAATAAGCACATTTTTATCTGTTGTTAAGGGACACTGCGTAAAACTCTCACCAGAAAAAATTACCACTCCTATTCTATCTGTCGGTCTTCGGTTAATAAAATCAATAGCAACATTTTTTGCAGCTTCCAATCTGTTGGGTGTAAGATCCTGCGCACTCATACTTCCGCTCACATCCATACACAACATAATGTCAATCCCCTCACCTTCGGTATTTTTTTCATCATTTCTTGTCTGTGGGTTAGCAAGTGCTGTGATTAACAAAGCAAGGGATAGTATTCGTAACACAAAAAGTGTATGTCTAAAAGAAACTTTCCAACTACCCAAACCTTTTGCAGCTGTGGTAGAAACCTGCAATGATGCAGTTCTGTGATTGTTCGTAATTATATACCATACAATCAATAATGGAATAAGCAGCAACAGCGCAAAATAATAAGGCTGTGAAAATTCAATATTAGAAAAATAATCGAAAAGCAAATTTTAAACTTTTTTAGTACGTGATAATTCTATTTCCTCAATTACAGTTTTTAAATAATTTAAAGCTGCTTCATTTTCTGTGTAAGATGAATTGTACTTCGCAAACTTCACAGCATCGCCGGTAGCCAAAGCCTCGGTTGCATGTGATGCTGTTTCAGCTTTTAATTCGTGCGATTTTAATTTCATCAAAATTTCCTGCGTAGTTTTATTTGAAAAATTTTGATTGACAGTTCTACCATAATAGCTACGCAACACATCGGCCAATCTTGTATGGTATTCTTTTACGCCTAATGAACGCTGCTCGTTAGCTTTCTTTAAGTCCTCTAAAGCAAGAAGTGCTTCTTCATAAGCTCCCTTGGCACTTATTGGAGCGACCACTTTTTTCTTTTTTCTAAAATAGCGCCAAACAAAAAACAATATAACTAGCAACAGCAAAATACCGGCACCAACGTAAATCCAAAACCAATCAATGAACTCAACGTTTAAAATTGATTTTATATCTCGTGGTAGACCGCCTTCATCTAAAGGCATATAGCCAACTTCTATTTTAACCTGGTTGGTACTTAATGGTTGCGATGCAGTATTTAGGCGGTTTATTCTGTACGTTAAGCCTGGAAATGTAAATGAACCCGAATCAAAACTTGTAAAGACTATTTTTTGCTGCCAAACAAAATTTCCCTTTTGATCTTTACCATTACCGCCATTTTTTTCCAGTATTTCAAAATGTGGAATAGAATCAGGAATATTTATACTTACTGTATATTCAGGAGAAGGTAGGTCAACTGTAAGTGTATATGTTATGCGCTCTCCAATTAAAATTGCATTTTTATCAACCGAACTTCTGATTGCCTGTGCAGATAAGGAAAAGCAAGCGAACAAGCATACAACAGTTGCAATTAAATTATTGATATGTTTAGGGTAAAGTTTTTTCATTCTAAATTATTACTTCCTTTTTAAGAAGAATTTCTGTAAAATTTTTACGTAATCGTCGTCTGTTTTAACATGCAACAAATCTGCACCTGCTTGTTTAAAATATTTAGAACAAATATCTGTCTGTTCAAAAAAATGTTGAGAGTAATTATGCCTAACTACAGGATCATCACTGTCAATCCATTTTACTTTTTGCGTTTCAGCATCTTTCAATTGCAACAAGCCGGCTTCGGGTAATTGCATGTCCATTTTATCGTACACTTTTATCCCAATTACATCATGCTTTTTACCTATTACCTTCAAATCATTTTCGTAGCCCGTAGCTAAAAAATCGCTTATAATAAAGCCAATACTTTTTTGCCTCGTGGTGTTATTAAAATATTTTATTCCTTCATCAATGTCAGTACCTGAAGAGGTCGGCTTTAACCCTAACAACTCTCTTACAATATATAGAGCATGTGGTCTACCTTTTTTTGGCGGAATATATTTTTCAACTTTATCGCTAAAAAAAATAACGCCTACTTTATCGTTATTACTTACTGCACTAAAAGCCAAAACAGCAGCCATTTCAGTAATCAAATCTTTTTTACGTTTACCAACGGTACCAAACAAATTACTAGTACTTGTATCCACCAAAAGCATTAAGGTAAGTTCTCTTTCTTCCTCAAATAATTTAGAAAAGGGTGTATTAAAACGTGCGCTCACGTTCCAGTCTATAAAACGTACATCATCACCTGCACTGTATTCTCTCACTTCTCTAAAACTCATCCCTTTTCCTTTAAAAGCATAATGGTATTCTCCTGTAAAAAGATGAGAGTAATTTTTTTACTTTTTATTTCCAGCTCTCTAACTTTTTTTAATAAAGCTGTAGAATCCATTCCGTCTGCAATTTCAGACGGAGGAGGTACACCGGTTTTTGCTTTACTAAAAAATTTCATTTAATTGTTTATAGGATTTAATTACACTATTTACCGTTTTGTTACTTACAAGCTACTCAATATTCATCACTTGCCACCCACTATTATCATGGCACATTCACAGCCTTTAAAATTTCTTCAATAATATTTTCGACATTTACATTTTCTGCTTCGGCTTCATAAGTAAGGCCAATTCTATGCCTTAAAATATCTTTACAAACATTGCGAACATCTTCGGGAACTACATAACCTCTTTTATTTAAAAAAGCATAAGCTTTAGAAGCTAAAGCAAGGTTAATGCTTGCACGTGGGGAGCCCCCGAAACCTATGAGGGGCTTCAGTTTGGCCAGATTGTATTTCTCGGGAAAACGGGTTGCAAATACAATATCTAAAATATAATTTTCTATTTTTTCATCTACATAAATAGACCTTACCAATTCTTTTGCGGTAAGTACTTCCTGTGCAGAAGCAACAGGATTAATAGTTTGCGCAACGAGCCCTTGTGTGTTTTGCCTGATGATCATTTGCTCTTCTGTTTTTGTTGGATAACCAACAACAACTTTAAGCATAAAACGATCTACCTGTGCTTCCGGTAACGGATACGTTCCCTCCTGCTCAATAGGGTTTTGGGTAGCGAGCACCAAAAATGGCTCCTGTAATTTATAACTTGTATCACCAATAGTTACCTGCCTTTCCTGCATGGCTTCTAACAATGCACTTTGAACTTTTGCGGGTGCACGATTTATCTCATCTGCTAAAATAAAATTAGCAAATATTGGACCCTTACGCACATAAAATTCATTCTTGCTTTGGTTATAAATCATTGTACCGATAACATCGGCAGGCAATAAATCCGGCGTAAACTGAATACGACTATACTGTGCATGAATGGTTTGGGCAAGCGATTTTATTGCAAGTGTTTTGGCTAGACCGGGCACACCTTCAAGCAACACGTGTCCATTACTCAACATACCAATCAATAACCTTTCAATCATGGTTTGCTGCCCCACAATTACTTTACTCAATTCATCATTTATTCTGGAAACAAAACCCGATGCATGATTAATTTTATCATTCAAAAGGCGAATGTCTTCTGCTGTTTGTAACATATTAGTCTATAAATTTTACTTTTGTGCAATATAAAGAACCAGTATTGTAATAATTATGCCTAAAATTGAATATCGGAAAAAACTATGTTAAAAGAGGATTGGACAAATTTGCAATCGGATTGCAAATTTGTCCAATATCAGCTTAAATACTTCGCCACAATTGGCATTCTCCTTCCCACTCCAAAAGCTTTTGGAGAAATTCTGATGATGGGGCAAAACTGGTTTCGCTTGTACTCATTCACGTTTACCATTTTCAAAGCCCTGTCTACCAGTGCCGCATCAAAACCCTGGTCCTTTATTTCCTGAGGATCTTTTTGCAATTCTATATATTGATATAAAATTTTGTCAAGTATAGAGTAGTCAGGCAGACTATCGCTGTCTTTTTGCCCAGGCCTTAACTCTGCACTTGGCGGCTTTGTTATAATATTCTGCGGAATGATTTCGCCATTTCTATTAATGTATTTTGCGAGCTCATAAATCTGCAATTTGTAACAATCGCCCAACACACCAATGCCACCTGCCATATCACCATAAAGCGTACCATAACCAGTAGCCAGTTCACTTTTATTAGAAGTATTCAATAGTATGTATCCAAATTTATTGGCTACAGCCATCAATAGATTTCCACGGGTTCTGCTTTGTATATTTTCTTCAGCTACGCTAAAAGGTAAGTCTCCAAATAGTGGCTGCAGTTCAGTTAAAAAACTTTCGTAAACATTTTTAATGGGAATGATGTTGTAATCATTTTTTAAATTTATGCTCAGCAGTTCTGCATCTGCCACCGAATGCCCGGTAGAATATTGAGAGGGCATTAAAAGCGCTTTTACATTATCTGCACCTAATGCATCGCAGGCAATAGCCAATACTACAGCACTATCAATACCACCGCTGCTGCCA
>JANOTH010000298.1:0-12274 GCA_031416275.1 Ferruginibacter sp.
GCAGCAGAACTCATTCCACGTGCAACTTCTTCACGGAATAGTGCAACACCCTGTCCACGCAATTGTGCTGCCTGTCTTTCTGCTTCCGCAGCAATTTTTATTGCATTTCCTTCGGCTTCTGCTGCTTTTGTTTTGGTAATAAGTAATGCCTGTCCTTCATTTTCCGCTGCTGCTTTTAAGTTGTTGCTCGCAACAACTTTGCTCATACTGGTAATAATGGCTTCATCAAATGTGATATCGTTTATCTGTAGATCTTGTAAATGGTAGCCCCAACTTTCCAATGCCACATCCACCTGTTCTTTTACGTTTTCAACTATATCTCTTCTAACATTTAAAACCTCTGCCTGCTTTTTGGTAGACACAAATGCACGAATACTGCCTTCCACAGTTCTTATCAACGCCTGCATTAAATCTTTGTCGCTTATAAATTTAAAGGCAACCCGCTGTATCGTTTCTTCCTGTTCATTTTGAACAGAATACAATAACATAGATTTAAAGTAAACATTTGCCTGGTCTACTGTTACTGCCTGAAACTCTAATTCCACAGAGCGGTTTTGAATACTTACCCTTTTAAAAATCTGATCAATAAAAGGAATTTTCCAGTTAAGCCCCGCTCTTTTAATACCTGCATATTTACCTAAACGGGTGATAACGCCTACGGTGCCTTGGTTAATGGTAAATAATCCACTGGAAACAATTGCCAAAATTGGTATGAGCCACCAATAACTTGCTAGTAAGTCCATAATAAGTTAGTTTTTATTTGTAGCAAGTTAGACAATAAACATCAATGATAAATTTGAAATTTTACATGAAATAGTTGTCCTATTTTTGAAAAAAAGATACGAGTAAAATGAAAGTAGTAGGTTTTTCTTTTATAAAAGATGCAGTAAAAATGCAGTACCCAATAGTGGAAGCCGTTCAATCTATTTTGCCTTTGTGCGATGAGGTTATTGTGGCAGTTGGCGCTTCAACAGATGGTACAAGAGAGCTTGTAGCCGGGCTTGGAAATAAAGTTAAAATTATTGATACTGAATGGGACTTTACTTTAAGTGCAAACGGTAAAGTATTGGCTTCTGAAACTGATAAGGCTTTTAAAGAAATAGCTGCGGATGCAGACTGGTGTATTTATATACAGGGTGATGAAGTGTTACACGAAGATGGGTTTGATGAGATACAACAGGCCATGAAAAAATGGAAAGATGATAAGAATGTTGATGGGCTATTATTTAAATACCGCCATTTTTTTGGCGCTTATAAATACATAGGAGTAGAATCTCAATGGTATAGGCATGAAGTAAGGATTATAAAAAATAATAAAAATATTTACTCTTACAGAGATGCGCAGGGGTTTAGAAAAGATAATAATAAAAAGCTGAATGTAAAAAAATTAGATGCCTATATACACCATTATGGATGGGTGCAGAGCCCATTAATTATGAAGGCAAAAAACGATTACAAAGCAAAAATTTATCACAATGGTGAGTTTGATGAAGACAACATAACTGTACCTGAAAATTATGCAGATCAGCTTGTAAATGCTTTGCAAGTATACACACATACTCACCCGAAAGTTATGAGCGAAAGGATTGCGGCTGTAAACTGGAAGTTTAATTACAATGAAACAAAAAATAAACTGTCCCTAAAAGACCATTTTAAAAATATAACAGAAAAACTTTTTGGGATAAGATTATTTGATTACCGGAATTATAAAGTTGTGTAAAACTCCATCTTTGCTACAATAAAAGTTGAATAAATATTTGCTGATGAAGGGCTGCGGGATAGGCAGTAGTAGCTGCCGCAATAAAGCTTTTAAAATATTATAGACCTTAATGCGGCACTACTACAGATAGCCAGGACAGATGATCCACAAAGCTTCTTAGCCCACAGCCCCATCAATTAACTATTCAACAAATCAACTAACTCTGCTCCTCCCACACCATGCATAAATGCACAATTGTTTCGGCAGCCTTCATCATATCATTCACGCCAATCCACTCTTGCTTGCCATGAATATTTTGCATACCCGTAAAAATATTTGGACAAGGCAACCCCATATAACTTAAACGGCTTCCATCTGTACCGCCACGGATATTTTCTTGTATAACTGCTAAGCCACTGCGTTTGATGGCTTCGGCAGCATTGGCTACAACCTGAGGATGCTGATCTAAAACCTCTTTCATATTTCTGTATTGTTCGGTTTGCACATACTCCATTGTAACACCGGCATATTTTGCAACAACATTTTCAGCAATACTTTTTAGCCGATTATGGTGGCTAAGTAACCCTTCTCTTGTATAATCTCTAACAATAAAACCGATGGTTGTTTTTTCTGCAATCCCATTTACAGCTGTTGGGTGCACGAAGCCTTCCCGCTTCTCTGTACTCTCCGGATTCCATTCTGTTTTTGGCAGCGCATCTAAAATTTCGCCCGCAATTTTTATAGCATTTTTTAATTTTCCTTTTGCATAACCAGGGTGTGCAATTACGCCATTAATTGTAATGGTTGCACCATCTGCACTAAACGATTCATCTTCCAAACTTCCTGCTTCTCCCCCATCTAACGTGTAACCAAACTGTGCACCTACTTTTTGCATGTCAATTTTTGCGACGCCTTTGCCAACTTCTTCATCGGGCGTAAAAACGATTTTAATATCACCATGTTTTATGGTTGGATTATCCATTAAATATTGTGCTGCCTGCATTATGATTGATACGCCAGCTTTGTCATCTCCACCCAATAATGTGTTGCCACTTGCAGTAATTATATCGCCACCAATTTGTGTTTTTAAATAAGGAGATTTGGCAACGCTCAAAATTTGAGTAACATCATCTGGTAATGTAATATCCGCCCCATCATAATTTTTATGCAGGATTGGTTTTACATTTTTACCGCTGCAATCAGGCGCTGTATCTACATGGCTGCAAAAACAGATGGCAGGAATATTTTGCTTATCACTGTTGCCAGTTACAGTTGCATACACATAACCAAACTCATCCAGCTCTACATTGGCGAGCCCCATTGTTTGTAATTCTGCTGCCAATATTTTACTTAAATCTTTTTGTTTTTCTGTTGTAGGAAAGCTATTGCTTTCGGGATCGCTCTGCGTATCTACCTGCACGTACCGCATAAATCTTTCTATAAGTGCCGCTTTATTTATTTGTATCATTATCCTTTTTTAATTAGTGAAATTAATGAAATGCAGCAATAACAATTGCAAAGCAATGTAATAATACGCTCATTAACTCCCGATAAATTAAGTAAACAGACGAAGCAGCATTTCAACTAGTTGGGTACTCCTATTAGAAATCATTGTATGAAATACATTTCCATATCTGTAGTTTGCGCTTTACTATTCGGCGCATGCGCAAAAAAGAGGCCTTCCATTGGTATTGTTGATGGCTATGTACCAATTTACGCAAGCGTAGCTGCCAGCGAATCGATTACTCAAATGGCACCGCAAACAATTGTGGAGGGAGGTAAAATTGCTAAACTCGGCAGATACATATTTCAAGTAGAAAATAACAAGGGCATTCACATTACAGACGTTAATAATCCTGCTACACCCATTAAAAAGGGCTTCATTTCTATACCGATGTGCCAGGAGTTGACATTAAAAGGAAATTATTTGTACAGCAACAACCTTTCAGATTTAGTGGTATTAAATCTTACTGATGTAAATGCTATTACGGTCTCGAGCAGAATTAAAAATGCTTTCCCTGAAATTAGCCTTCCTACTCCAATACAAACCAATGTATATTTTGAATGTGCGGACCTGAGTAAGGGTGCAGTTATAGGATGGGAACTTAAAAAAATTGATAACCCTTCATGCAGAAAATAATGAAAAAAATATTTTATACAATAGCAGTATTTGTAATGTTTTTTATGGCATCCTGCACCAAAGATGGTGGCTCCTCGTCATCATCTGCTGATGGAAGTAGTAGCAATGGCTCATTAACAAGGTTTATAACTGTGGGCAACTATTTATATTCTGTCGATTTTAAAAATTTAAAGGCCTATAATATCTCTAACCCTGCAACGCCTGTATTAAAAACCACAACATCTGTAGGTTTTAATATAGAAACTATTTTCCCGTACGGTGATAAATTATTTATTGGCTCCAATCAGAATATGTTTATTTACAGCATCAGCAATCCTGAAGCACCATCAAAACTATCTGAAGTTACTTATTTTGTAAGAGGACGTGATCCTATAGTTGTAAAAGACACCGTAGCATACTCTACGCTGCGTAATTTTGGCACAGGTGGAACTTTAAGTGTATTTAATATAAAAAATATTAATACCCCTGTTAATGTAAATACTACCTTTTTAAATTCGCCTTATGGTTTAGGTATCAAAGACTCTGCACTGTACATTTGTGAAGGGCCAAATGGACTAAAAGTGTTTAGTATTTACAAACCCCATTTACCGGTATTAAAAAAACAAATTAGTAACACAGAAACTTTTTATGACGTAATTGTGGAAGACAATATTCTATTTTGCTACATTAAAGGCGGAATTTATTTATATGATGTAAGCAATATTTACAACCCCGTGTTTATCTCTTTTATAAAGAATTAATTTAGATGAACTGTATGCGAATTTTTAGAAAAATTAGTTTTATTTATTTCTTTTTGCTCCTAACTGCAATTTCTTACGGTCAAAAAAAATTAGACAATTTCACCCTTACATTTAATCCTTTTTCTTTGGTTGATACCGATGCAGGAATAAACGGAGGTATCGGTTTTGATATAAATAAATACGTTGACTTTTATGTAGAAGCAAGCTATTTGTTTTTCAGCCCTTATCAATTTAGAAACAGTGATAATAATTTATCAGGTTTTAAGATTAAACCGGCTGTCAGGTATTTTTTTGAAAATAAAAAGGAAAGTAAAATCCCTAAAGGTGGGTTTGTAGAGGGAGAATTTATGTTTAAGCGTGTAAAATATTACCAATACGACGAAGTGCCTGTTGCTGATATATTTGGGAATACTGCTTTTAGGTATATTGGTGGGTATGCTATTACAAAAAATGTAACCGGTTTTATATTAAAATTTGGCTATAGATCTTACTTTGATAAAAAGAAAAACTTTGGTACAGATTTCTACATCGGTACCGGAGTAAAATCAAGAACTTTAAGAAACGAAGGATTACCCAACCGGGCAATAATAAACGAATTTTTTTACGAGGGAAAAGGCTTAAATATTGGGCCAGGTGGAACAAGAGCCGCTAACAACAGAGAAATTATTAATCTATCGTTAGGGATAAAGCTCATTTACCGGTTTGACTAACCAACAAAAAAGCAGCCTATAAAGCTGCTTTAAAATTTTTATTCTTTGCTACTTAGCCGTAAAACTACTCACCAATTGAAACCAATTCGATATCAAAAACCAATTCTTTACCTGCTAAAAAATGATTGGCATCTAAAATAATTATGTCATCTTTTAATTCCTTTACTACCACCGGAAAAGGCTGCCCCTGCTCATTGCTTAGCGTAAGTTGCTGACCAATTTCTAATTTCATATCTGCAGGTATATTCTCTTTAGGAAATTCAATAATAGCCGTTTCGTCTGTTTCGCCATACCCATCCTTTGCTGCTATGTTTATTGTTTTTTTATCGCCTACTTGCATACCGGGTAACGCTGCATCAAACCCTGCAATCATTTGCCCTGCACCTACAGTAAATTCAAGTGGCTCACGACCCATTGAAGAATCAAACTGCTCACCGTTTGTAAGCTTACCGGTATAATGCACTTTTACAACATCACCGCTTTTAACCTCTGCCATAATTTTTTTGTTTAATAGCCCCCTAAATCCCCCAAAAGGGGACTTGTGAACCCTGTTAAAATTTGCTTTTTCTTTATTTACGGCTGCAATTTAATTAATATGAACGTGCCGCATTTAAAAATATATCCCAACTTTGATAGCATGAAGCAAAAATTATTGATTCCCGCCTTACTATGCATCTTGTGTTTTACTGCCTTTGCGCAAAAAAAGGCTGATAATGTAATAACCGGTGCAGATAGAATGGAGACCTATCTACCATTGCTGAAGGGCAAAAAGGTAGCAGTATTTGCCAACCAAACAAGTATTGTTGCAGGGGTGCACCTTGTAGATACATTGGTAAAAAGAGGAATAAATGTTGTAAAAATATTTGGGCCAGAGCATGGGTTTAGGGGCACTGCAGATGCGGGTGAGCATGTGGTAGATGGCATTGATAAAAGATCAGGATTACCTGTAATAAGCTTATACGGCAATCACAAAAAACCAACCCAGGATGATTTTAAAAATGTTGATGTAGTAATTTTTGATATACAAGATGTAGGGGTGCGCTTTTACACATTTATTTCCTCGTTAGAATATGTTTTGGAAGCTTGTTTAGAAAACCACAAACCTTTGCTAGTACTCGACAGACCTAACCCAAATGGGTTTTATGTTGATGGGCCGGTTTTAAAACCTGCGCTTAAAAGTTTTATTGGCATGCAGGCTATCCCAATTGTTTATGGGATGACGATGGGTGAATATACATTGATGCTTGCAGGAGAAAATTTATTATCTCCGAAAGCGAATGAAATTAATAAGGCGAATGCAAAAACCCAACCAACCGCCGATACTCCTTTTCATGTACAGGTAATAAAATGTAAAAATTACGATCACACAACGAAATATGTCTTGCCTGTAAATCCTTCTCCCAACTTAAAAGAAATGCAGTCTATTTATTTGTACCCAAGCACCTGTTTTTTTGAAGGAACAGTATTGAGTGAAGGCAGAGGAACGGACAAACCATTTCAAATTTATGGGCATCCAAACTATAGTAAAAAATTATATCCTTTTACACCCAAACCTAATGAGGGTGCAAAAAGCAGCAAATGCTTTAATCAACTTTGTTATGGTTGGAACCTCTCCGGCAGCATTGATGAAACTTTGAAAAAAGTAAACAACCGCATTCAACTAAAATATTTAATGGAGGCTTACAAATTTTTTCCCGGTAAAGACAGTTTTTTCCTTGCAAATAAATTCTTTAACAAACTTGCGGGCAACGATGTTTTGATGAATCAAATTAAAAAAGGAACCTCCGAAAAAGACATAAGAAAAAGTTGGAGTAAGGATTTGATTAAATTTAAAGCAACAAGAAAAAAATATTTATTGTACAAAGATTTTGAATAAATAGCTATTTTTAAACATGCGTTCATTGGCAGTTTATTTTTTTCTTATTGTTTCTTCACAAAAAGTTTCTGCCCAGCAATTCAATTTTAGTTTTACAAACTACACCACTTCAAATGGTCTTCCTTATAATTCCATATCGTGCATAATACAAGATACCAAAGGCTTTTTATGGATAGGGACAGGAGAGGGACTAAGCCGATATGACGGAAAGGTTTTCAAAAATTATTTTACAAAAAGAAAAAAAAACGAACCCTACATTGGTAATTCTTTTTATTCCTTAAAAGAATACCAACCACAAAAACTATTGTTTTCTTCTAACGGAAAACTCACTAGTTTTAATACTACAACCGAGCAATTTCAAGCATTTAAATTATTTAAGAATAGAACAGTTTATTCTGTAAACAAAACCTATGACAACAAATTTCTGATTGGCTCCATAGATACATGTTACGTTACAGATTCTTCTATAAACATTACCAATATTATTGCTCCTCCTTTTAAACTAAAAAATAAAATTGTGAGTGTGTATGAGTTGGAAAACGAAACATGGCTCATTGGGAATGAAACAGAATACTTCATTTATAATGTAAAAGACAAAGTACTAAAACCATTTATATTCCCTCCTGTTTTTAATACAAAACAGCTTGTCTATTATTTTAAGTATTACGATAAAAAAAACAAAGAACTATTCTTTTCAAACTTTTTTAATGGCCTCTATAAACTTTCTTCAGATGGCAAACTACTCCACCACTATAAAATTGGTATTGACGATAAAGGCCTAAGCAACAGTAACCTAGCATTTATTAATAAAAAAAACGACAGTATTTATTGGATAGGTACATTAGGCGGAGGGCTACATATCTTAAATGATGCCACTAAAACTTTTGAAAAAATAAATAAAAATGTATTTAACGCAAACGCTTTGCCCGACGAAAACATAGTCGCCAATTATACTGATAACGATAAAAATGAATGGTTAGCAACTACGAAAGGTCTTACAAAAATAAATACTGCGCAGGGAATCTTTAAAGAGTTTCGAAGTGAAAATAGGTTTGTAAAAACGCAAAATTTTTTAAATATTAAGAAAAGTAGTGCGGGTGAAATTTTTGTAAGTTGTTTTCAAGATAATACCATTTATAAAGTTGATAACAAGCAAATATTAACGCCCTTACAGCATATTAAAACACCAACAAACTGGTGTTTTAATAATTTCGGCAACAACATGATTACCACTGGTGGAGGTTCTTCGTTCACTGTATTCAACCCTTCTTCGCTACAGTACGTGCAGTACGACTTTTTAAAAAAATATTTTCCAGAGTCTGACGTGATTATTTTAGCCCTGAAACAAACCAATGGAGATGAGTGGTACAGCGGTAACAATGGTGGCGGCTTTGTAAGAGTAATTGCAAGCAGCAAAAAAGTTTATCATTATAAAAAAGAAAATAAGAGTGGTAATTTTTCCAACAGTTACTACTCCAGTTATGTAGAGGATAAAAATAATGATTTATGGTTTGGAGTAAATAAATCGTCAAAAATCCTGCATTGGAAAAACAGTGAGGAAAGGTTTGATGAAATTAATTTAGAAAATCTTAAAGGCTTTGACGGTGAAATTTTTAAAGGTATTAACGATATTGTTTTTGATGCAAACCAAACTTTATGGATTGCATTTGATGGAAACGGGCTTGTACGTTACAACCATCAAAATAAAACAGCTGAACATTTCACCATCGAAAATGGACTAGCTACAAATTACATATCTGCATTACAATTTGATGGGCTAGGTAGGCTTTGGATGGGCACTTTAAAGGGATTAAGTTGTTTTTTCCCTGATCAAAAAAGATTCATGAATTTTTCGAAAGAAGATGGGTTAATCGATGATAATTTCACTGAAAGATGTATTCTATATGATAGTGTGGAAAATAAATTATGGGTAGGTACAAACAGTGCGCTTTTTAATTTTAATCCGAACGAACTGTTAGCCAGAAATAAAAAGAAATTGCCGGTCTATATTGATAGAATTGTTATTAATGGTGCACTTTCCACTGAAAAAATTCTTAACAGCGATAAATTAAATCCTACTGAAAATAATATTCAGTTTTATTTTATTGCCGTTAGTTTAAATAAAGGACAAGATATTGAGTACAGTTATAAATTAGATGATGCTGATAAAGATTGGATCTATAACGGTGATATTTCGAATGCATCTTATGCAAATTTACAGCCAGGTAAATACACATTTAATGTAAGAGCAAGATTAAGAGGTGAGAATATCTGGACAATATTGCAAGCTCCAATACTCTTTACGATTAGCCCGCACTGGTGGCAAACCTGGACTTTTATTGCCGTATTTGGGATAAGTATACTCATTCTTATTTTTCTATTATTTAGAGTTTACTTTAAAAGCAGTTTGCAGAAAGAAAAAAATATAATGGAAAAAGAATTGGCTATTGAGCAAGAAAGAAACAGAATGGCCAGAGACTTACACGACGGACTAGGAAGTATGCTTAGTGGAATCAAACACTCCTTCTCAGCTATTAAAAATGAATTAAATCCTGAAGAAAATGTACAGCATAAGTTCGATTCAAACATTAATAAACTAGACGAGTCCATCGCAGAATTACGAAACATTTCCCATAGCATAACATCTGAAATGTTTTTAAAACATGGCTTGGAAAACTCCATTAAAGATTATTGCAACAGTATCAGTCATCAAGGCTTATTGGCAGTAACTTTTAAAGGAATTGATCTCGAGGATATATCAATTCAACAAGATCAGGCATTTCATATTTTTAGAATTATACAGGAGCTTTTGCAAAACACAAGCAAACATGCTTCTGCCACACAAGCGCTAATTCAATTAAGTTTTCATTTAAAAAAACTGTATTTAACTGTAGAAGATAACGGGCTGGGTTATGACCAGGAAACGATAGCAAATAAAAAGGGAATTGGTTTAAAAAATGTAGATGCGAGAGTAAAAATATTAAAAGGCAAAATGGATATAAAAAGTGCTGTGCAAGATGGTACATCTGTATTTATTGAGATACCGATTTCTCCAAAATCTTAAATCATTTGTAATTGCATTGCATGCTTAATAAGCGAAGCGATATTTTTTGCTTCAAATTTAGAGAGGAGGTTTTTTCTGTGTGTATCAACGGTGGTACAACTTATAAAAAGTTGTTTAGCTATTTCGTTATTTGTAAGCCCATCAGCAATTAATTCCAATACTTCTTTTTCCCTACGGGTGATAACAGGCACATTGCTATTCTTAGCAACATTTCGCAAAGCTATTGCAGCATCGAAACTTAAATATTCTTTTCCTTTCACAACGGTTGTAATTCCTTCCATTAATTCTTGCCTGCTTGCATTTTTAAGTACATAACCGGACGCACCATTAGCCATCATTTTTTCTATAAAACTTTGTTGATTAAAAGTGCTTAACCCTAAAACATTTACTGACGGATAAAGCGCTTTAAGTTCTCTACATAAATCAATACCACTCTTATCAGGTAAATTGATATCCATTAAAATAACATCTGGTAATTGTTTTTGTAAAAAAGCCATACAGGATGCGGCATTAGTTGCATGCCCAAGCCAAAGTATCTCGGTTTCATTTTGTAAAAGCGCATGTATCCCCTCTATCACCATATAATGATCATCTACAATAAATAATTTTATAGGCATGAGCGTTGTTTTACATTTTAAAATTACTACAATTTAATTTCTACTAAAACGGAAGTACCTTTTTCCTTTTCTGTTCTCACATCTAAAAATGCTTTTAAAAAATCAACCCTATTTTGAATATTGCTCCAACCAATTCCTTTTGAAAAGCTCAAAATATTTTTGTCAAATCCTTTACCGTCATCTTCAACTGTTAACGATAGTGTATTATCTGTTTTAGTAAGCTGTACAATTGCATTGCTTGCTCCGGCATGTTTAATAGTATTATTGATTAGCTCTTGCACAATTCGGTAAACAGTGATGGCAGTTGTTTGCTCTATCATTACATTCTCTACATTGATAGACTGGTAAGAAATACGAAGTACACCTGTGGAATTAATTTCGTTACAAAAATCTTTGAGCGCTGTATCTAAACCAAATTTTACCAAAGCTTCAGGCATCATATTGTGTGCAACACGGCGCATTTCTTTTATAGAGCTGTCCAACATATCCATGCTTCTTTCAAATGCCTGTGCATTTTCCTGCGTCATTATCAAATTTCCTTTCATAGTATTAAATGAATATTTTATTCCACTAAGCATACCACCCAGCCCATCATGTAGGTCTTTTGCCAATCGGGTACGTTCCTGTTCCTCGCCTTTTAAAACCGCTTCTGTGGCTGTCAGTTGTTGTTGCGTTTCCAGATCTGTAATTTTCTGCTGTTGTATTTTTTGTTTTTGTTGATAGTTTCTATAAGAAAGCATTGTCACTAAAAAAAGAGAAATGGCTGCGCCTATTAAAATATAGTTAAGTGTATTTTTTTGCCTTATTAAAAACTGTTGTGCTTTTTGACCAGCCTCTAATTTTATAATTTGTTTTTCTTTTCTTTCCGTCTCATATTTTTTTTCAATTTCCAGCGTGTTTTTTTGAATGGCTTCGTTTAAAATACTATCTCCCAATAAACTGCTTTGTATGGCGTAGTATTGTCCGTCGTCAATAGCCTGCATAGAATATGATAAATTGGAAAGATGCGTATACAACTTTTGACGCTCATTTCGGAAATCATATTTAAAAGCGAGAGCAAGAGCGGAATCGGCATAATTTTTAGCCAATGGATAATTTTTGATGTATTGAAAATAAAAGGATAAACCTTTTAATGCAATTGCCTCACTTTCGTATAAGTTCATTTTTTGAGAAATCCTTAATGCTTTTTCCATGTATGTTTTTACAGAGGCATAATCTCTTTGTTGTATATAAACATCTCCCATATTAAGGTATAAGTTCACCTCCATATGTTGGTCATTTGTTTTTAACGCAATAGCTAACGCTTGATTAAAACAAGTTTTAGCTGAATCGAACTGTTGGAGACTAATATAGTTCAAACCTAAATTATTATATGCCGTTCCGAGCATAGTAGGATTATCTATCTCAGTCAATTCCTTAATAGCTTTT